>NZ_BAAAQN010000054.1:0-87859 GCF_039531695.1 Catenulispora yoronensis | reverse complement strand
CTTCACCCCCCTCCGAGCCCCCACCAACCGATCCCGAAACTCCGCCACCCCCAAACTCCCCCCCACAAACCCCACCCGCCGATGCCCCAACCCCACCAAATGCGCCACCGCCATCTCCCCACCCGCCACGTCATCCACCAACACCCGACAACTCACCCGCCCCGCCACCTCCCGATCCACCACCACATAAGGAATCCGGCTCCGCCCGAACTCCGCCAACGTCCCCCCGCTCACATCCACCGGCGTCACCATCACCCCCCGCACCCGCTGCTGCGCCAACAACGCCAACTGCCCCGCCTCCGCCACCGCGCTCCCGGCGCTGTCCACGACCACCACCCCCAACTGCGCCTCCCGCGCCGCCTCCTCGGCCCCCCTCAACACCTCCACGTAGAACGGATTCGCCAGGTCCAGCGCCAGCAGCGCCAGCACCTGGCTGCGCCCGACCCGCAGCAGCCTCGCGTTCTCGCTGCGCACGAAACCCAGCTCGGCGATCGCCGCCTGGACCCGGGCCCGGGTGCCGGGGGCGACCACGTCCGGGCGGTTCAGGACGTTCGACACCGTGCCGATCGACACGCCCGCCAGTTCGGCGACGTCCCGCATGCCCGCGTTCTTCGTCACCCATGCCCCTTTTTCCCGGATCCGCCCCCGGTGCTGTGCCGAGGAGGCTAGACGGCATTTCTCGCCGGAGTCAATATCCTGTTTCCGCCGTGGAAACCGGGCGGTCTAGACCGCCTGGACTTCTTGTGGCAGAGTCGGTTCCAGGCGGCCACAGGTCTAGACAGGTTCTGGGCGGGCTGCCCGGGGGCGCCTGTCCATTGGAACGTTTCAAGGACCGGCGGCGCTTTTTCCTGCGCCCCTTTCCCACCGCTCCCCGACCTTTACAAGGCTGCAACCTTTCAACTTCCCGTCGAGGTATTGACGTCGCATTATCCGGGTTCTAAGTTCCACGCAACTGGAATTGAAACGTTCCACCCGGAATCCGGAACCGGAAGGCGACGCACCGACCATGGACGCACCGACCGACCAGGCGCCGGCCCTGGTGCTGGGACTCGACGTCGGCGGCACGTCGACGCGGGCGCTGGTGGCCACGGCCGACGGCGTGCGGGTCGGCGCCGGACGCGCGGCCGGCGGCAACCCGACCGGCCTGGGGCCGGCCCGGGCCGCCGCGGCGCAGGCCGACGCGGTCGGTCAGGCGCTGTCCGGGCTGGATCCGGCCGCGGTGCGGTACGTCGTGCTCGGCCTGGCCGGCGGCGCGGCGCTGCCCAGCGGCGAGGACATGCCCGCCGGGGAGGCGTTCGCCCGGGTCTGGGAACGGGCCGGCCTGTCCTGTCCGGTGGAGTACCAGGGCGACGCGCTGATCGCCTTCGTCGCCGGCACCGACCGGCCCGAGGGCTCGCTGCTGCTGTCCGGCACCGGCGCGGTGGCGATCGCGGTCAAGGACCGGGCCATGGCGGCCCGCTCGGACGGCCACGGCTGGCTGCTCGGCGACCGCGGCTCCGGATTCTGGCTCGGCCGGCAGGCGGTGGTCGCGGCCATGGCGGAACTGGACGGCGAGGGGCCGCCGACCGTGCTCACCGGGCTCGTGATCGAATCGTTGTCATTGGGCGGCGCGGTGCCGGGTACCGAATCAGCGTCCGTATTCCCAGAGGGTGCCGCACCCGTTCCCGCCTCCCCCGCCTCCTCCGCCTCCGCCTCCCCCGCCGGCCCGATAGCCGCCCCGATAGCCGCCCGCGACCTCGTCACCGCGGTCATGTCCCAGCCCCCGCCGAACCTGGCCCGCCTGGCTCCGCTGCTGGCCACCGCCTGCGCGGCCGGCGACCGGGTCGCCGAGGGCATCGCCGACCGCGCCGCGGCGTACCTGGCCGCGACCCTGTCCGCGGTGCGCGGCCCTGCCGCCGCCACCCCGATCGTCCTGGCCGGAAGCATCCTCACCAACCCGACCCCGGTCGCCGCGCGGGTGCGCACGGCGCTGGCCGAGCGCTGGCCGGACGCCGTCGTGACGCCGGCGCTGGATGGTGCCGCGGCCGCGGTGTGGCTGGCGCTGGACCGGTTCGGACGGCCGCCGAGCCCGGCGGTCCGTGAGCGATTGTTTTCGGTATCTACCGCGAGCTGACAAAATCTGAGACCCTACCGAGCAACTCGAGCACACAAGAGCATCACTCACGCACCACCGCACACCGCACACCGCTCCACACCGCACACCGCACACCGCTCCACACCACCGCACCGCCGCACCGCCGCACCACACCGCACATCGCTCACCTCTCCGCACCACAAGCACAGCACCGCACCACACCGCAAGAAATCGCACCTCTCCGCACCACCGCACCACACCGCACATCACTCACCACCCCGCACCACCAGCACGGCACCGCACCACCCCCGCACCGCCGAGCACTCGCATCACCTGAACTCACCGCACGAGCGCACCTCCCTCACAGCCGGAACCCCCGGCGCCCGCACCTCGTCGATCAGGAGAACCTCAGTGTCCGAACACGGTTTGCCCGCCGACGTCTCCCGTCGGCAGATGTTGATACGCTCGGCCGCCATCGCGGCCGTCGCCGCCCCCGGCTCGGCCCTGGCCGCCGGCTGCGCGGCCGGCAGCGGCAGCACCCCCAAGACCAACCCGACCACGGCCGGCAGCACCGGCGGCTCCGCCGCCACCTCGGCGAGCAGCGGTGCCGCCGACGCCAAGAACCCGTTCGGGGTCAAGGACTCCGACCCGCTGGACGTCTACGTCTTCAAGGGCGGCTACGGCGACGACTACGCCAAGGCCTTCGAGGACATGTACAAGTCGCAGCACTCCGGCTCGACGGTCACGCACAAGGGTTCCCAGGACGTCACCGGCGACCTGCAGCCCCGGTTCAACGCCGGCAACCCGCCGGACGTGATCGACGACTCCGGCGCCAAGCAGCTCAAGCTCGACGTGCTGAACAAGAGCGGCCAGCTGACCAACCTGGACAAGCTGCTCGACGCCCCCTCGATCGACGACCCGAGCAAGAAGGTGCGTGACACCCTGCTCCCCGGCACCGTCGAGATCGGCCTGCTCGGCTCCAGCATGTTCTCGCTGAACTACGCGTTCACCGTCTGGGGCCTGTGGTACTCCTCCACGCTGTTCACCAAGAACGGCTGGACGATCCCGAAGACCTGGGACGACTTCATGACCCTGTGCGCCACGATCAAGGGCACCGGCATGGCCCCGTTCTGCCACCAGGGCAAGTACCCGTACTACATGATGGTGCCGCTGATGGACCTGGTCGCCAAGAACGGCGGCCCGGACGTGATGACGGCCATCGACAACCTGGAGCCGAACGCCTGGAAGTCCGACGCGGTCAAGAACTCCGTCGACGCCATCTACATGCTGGTGGACAAGGGCTACATGCTCCCCGGCACCGAGGGCCTGACCCACATCCAGTCCCAGACCCAGTGGAACCAGGGCAAGGCCGCGATCATCCCCTGCGGCTCGTGGCTGGAGAACGAGCAGCTGGCCGCCACCCCGGCGGACTTCGGCATGGCGGTGTTCGCGATGCCCTCGCTGACCGGCGACAAGATGCCGCAGACCGCCATCCGGGCCGGCGCCGGCGAGCCGTTCATCGTCCCGGCCAAGGCCAAGAACCAGGCCGGCGGTCTGGAGTTCCTGCGCATCATGTGTTCCAAGGCCGGCGGCGCCTCCTTCGCACAGAAGGCGAACTCGCTGTCGGTGGTCAAGGACGCCATCACCCCGGAGATCTCCGCGGCCCTCAAGCCCGGCACCAAGTCCAGCAACGACCTGTACACCGGGGCCGGCGGCCAGATCATCAACTGGTACTACATCAACTGGTACTCGCAGTTCGAGACCGACCTCGAAGACGCCATGAGCCAGCTGATGGCCAACAAGATCAAGCCGGACGAGTTCATCACGCGCGCGCAGAAGGCCGCGGACAAGTGCGCGGCCGACTCCTCGGTCCAGAAGTTCAAGCGGCCGACCACCTGACGGTCCCTCCGCGAGCGCCGCGGACGGATCGGCCGGGCCTCCCCGGCCGGTCCGTCCGCGCGCCGCGCCCCCCGACCCCGAACCCCTCCACAGCCCGGGAGCACGCGCCATGCGGCTGCGCAAGAAGACCAGAGAACGGCTGTTCATCGCCTCGTTCCTCGCGGGGCCGCTCGCGGTCTACATCGTCTTCGTCATCTGGCCCTACATCGAGACCTTCGGCTACTCGCTGACCGACTGGAGCGGCGTCGCGCCGCCGAGCAAGGTCGTGGGCCTGGACAACTACGTCCACCTGTACCACGACTCGGCGTTCCTGCACGCCCTGTGGCACAACATCTTCCTGCTGATCTTCTTCCCGACGATCACGATCATCCTGGCGATGTTCTTCGCCTTCATGCTGAACGTCGGCGGGCAGCGCGGCGGCGTGGGCGGGGTGAAGGGCGTCCGCGGCTCGGCCGTGTACCGGGTGGTGTTCTTCTTCCCGCAGGTGCTGTCGGTCGCGATCCTGGTGATCCTGTTCCAGGCGCTGTTCGAGACCAACAACGCCGGCTTCTTCAACGGCATCCTGATCAAGCTGCACATCACCGACGACCAGCACCCGTGGGAGTTCCTGAACTCCACCACGTTCGTGATGTGGTGCATCCTGTTCGTCCTGGTCTGGCAGTGGGTCGGGTTCTACCTGGTGCTGTTCTCCGCGGCCATGCAGCAGATCCCGCGGGACTACTACGAGGCGGCGCTGCTGGACGGCGCCGGACGGATCCAGACCTACTTCAAGGTCACGATGCCGCTGCTGTGGGACTCGGTGCAGACCGCCTGGGTATATCTGGCGGTGGCCGCGATGGACGCCTTCGCACTCGTCGCGAACCTGACGCCGGGCTCCAACTTCGGCGGCGGCCCGGACGGGCACGGCGAGGTGCTGGCGACCTACCTGATGCGCAACTTCCAGACCAAGGGCGAGGCCGGGTACGCGTGTGCGATGGGCGTCGTCATCTTCTTCATCACCCTGATCCTCTCGCTCGTCGTCCTGCGCCTGACGCGCCGCGAGCGCCTCGAGTACTGAGCGCCAAGGAGAAGACGACATGGCAGCGGATATGACGCAGACGTCGCCCGAGGCCGAGGCGGCCCCGGGCCGGAGCCGGCCGGCCGGCGGCGACCGCTCCCGGCGGTTCGCCGAGTCCGGGGCGACCCTGAACGTGTTCGGCACCGGCTTCCTCATCCTGTGGGGGCTGCTGGTCCTGGTCCCGGTGTTGTGGGTGGTCCTCGGCGCCTTCAAGGACACCGGGGAGCTGAACGGCAGCGCGTGGTCCTGGCCGCACGAGTGGTCCATCGACTCCTTCCGGCGGGCCTGGTCCACCGGGATCAGCACCTATCTGAAGGACACCGTGATCGTGATGGTGTTCTCGGTGTCGCTGACGATGCTGTTCGGCGGGATGGCGGCCTACGTGCTGTCCCGGTTCCAGTTCCGAGGCAACCGGTTCATCTACTACCTGTTCGTCAGCGGGGTCATGCTGCCGGTGTATCTGGCGCTGGTGCCGCTGTTCTTCCAGGTGAGCAAGCTGCACATGCTCAACACGTACCAGGGCCTGGTGCTGGTGTACGTGGCGTTCTCGATGCCGTTCACGGTGTTCTTCCTGCACGCGTTCTTCCGGACGCTGCCGTCGGCGGTCTACGAGGCGGCGCTCATCGACGGCGCCTCGCACACCCGGGCGTTCTTCCAGGTGATGCTGCCGATGGCGAAGCCGGGCCTGATCAGCGTGGGCATCTTCAACATCCTCGGGCAGTGGAACCAGTACCTGCTGCCGGTGGTGCTGATGCAGTCGCAGCACGGCGAGGACGCGCACCAGATGCTGTCGCAGGGCCTGGTGACGCTGATGGTGAACCAGGGGTACAGCGGCGACTATCCGGCGCTGTTCGCCGGGATGACGATCGCGATGATCCCGGTGCTGGTGGTGTATCTGTCGTTCCAGCGGCAGGTGCAGGCCGGTCTGACGGCGGGCACGCTGAAGTAGGACTGCTCCTCAGCTCCACCGCTCCACCGCATCGCAGCTCCAAAGCTCCATCGCATCGCGGCTTCGGAGCTTCGCAGCTCCAGAGCTCAGCTCCACCGCTCCACAGCTCCACAGCTCTGCACCACCGCGCCTCAGTGGCCGCGGAACGCCTCCTCCAACCACCAGGAGGCCTGTTCCGCGGCCACTTTCGCGTCCAGCAACAGCGGCCGGTCGCGCGGTCCGGCCAGCCAGTCCACCAGGGCGTCGAGGTCCTCCGGAGTGCGCACGGTCGCGGCCTGGCAACCGTAGCCGCGGGCGATCGCGGCCAGGTCGGTGTCGGGAAAGGTGACAGTGCCCAGATCGTGGCCGTGCGGCCCGAAATGATGCACCTCGGCGCCGTAGCCGGCGTCGTTGTAGACCACGATGACCAGGCCGAGCCGTTCCCGCACCGCCGTCTCCAACTCGGCGGCGGACATCAGCGCGCCGCCGTCGCCAAGCGCGGCCACGGTGAGCCGGTCCGGCCGGGCCACCGCGGCGCCGATCGCGGTGGCCAGCCCCAGCCCGATGGACTGGTAGGCCTGGGTGAAGACCAGCGCCTCGACGTCCGGCAGGTCCAGGAACATCACGGGATAGCCCATGAAGTTGCCGGAGTCGACGGCCACCGTCCGCTCCATCGGAAGCAGGGTATTGAGTTCCCGGGACAGCGCGCGCGGGTCGATGCGCTCGGCGGTCGACAGATCCTCGAACGGCAGACGCGGCCAGCTGCCCTCGTCGGCGATCCGCTCGGCGACGGCGGCGGTCCGGTAGCCGGTCTTGGCCGGCACCCGGTCGGCGACCAGGCGCGCGGTGACGCCGGCGTCGCCGAGCACGCCGAGCCCGACCCGGCGGTGCCGGCCCAGCGCCTCGGCCTCGGTGTCGACCTGCACCACCTCGGCGTCCGGGCCGATCAGCGCGCCGTGCCGCAGCGTCCACATGTTCAGCGCGCAGCCCCAGCCGACGACCAGGTCCGCGGCCCGGATCAGCTCGGCGGCCAGCGGGGTCGCGAAGCCGCCGCTGACGTCCAGGTCGTAGCGGTCGCCGAGGAACAGCCCGCGGGCGGCGGCCGAGGTGGCCAGCAGCGCACCGCTGCGCGCGGCCAGCTCCCGCAGCGGACCGTCGGCGTCGGCCAGCACCGCGCCGCGCCCGGCGATGAAAACCGGGCGCTCGGCGGCCTCCAGATAAGCGGTGAGCGCAGCGACGTCCGCCTCGCGCGGATGCACGACGCTGTGCCCGGTGATCAACCCGAAGCCGTGCGCCGCCTGGATCGTCTCCTGCTGCACGTCCAGCGGCAGATTGAGCAGCACGGTGCGGCGCTCGGCGCGCGCGGTGGCCACCGCCGCCAGGGTGTCGGCGCGCGCCGTCTTGGCGCTGTTGACGCGACGCGGCACGGCGCCGACGGCGCGGGCCAGGGCGTTCTGGTCGACCCAGAAGTTCGACAGCCGCGAGCTGGCCTCGGCGGCCAGTACGATCAGCGGGGTGCGGCTCTTGGCGGCCTCGGCGATGCCGGTCATGGCGTTGGTCAGGCCCGGGCCCTGGTGCACCGAGAGCACGCCGAGCTTGCCGCTGGCCCGGGCGTAGGCGTCGGCCATGGTGGCGGCGCCGCCCTCGTGCCGGGCCGCGACGAACCGGGCCCCGGCGGCGACCAGCGCGTTGGTGGCGTGGAAGTTGCCGCTGCCGACCACCCCGAACACCACCTCGGCGCCGGCTTCGCGCAGCGTCTGGCCCACTTCGGCGGCGACGACGGCGGGCCGCTCGATGCTCATCCCTCCCGCTCGACGAGCGCCAGCACCCGCGCCGGGCTGCCGGAGCCGCCGACGATCGGCAGCGGCGCGGCGATCAGCACCGCGCCGCGGGTCGGCAGCCGGTCGAGGTTGCGCAGCTGGGTGAGGCCGTATTTGCCGGCGCCGAGCAGGAAGGAGTGGCAGGGGAACGGCGGGTCGAAGCCGTGGGCGGCGCCGGCGTCGGTGCCGACGGTCTCCACGCCGACGCCGAGCAGCGGCGTCTCCTGCGCCAGCCAGCGCGCGCACTCGACGGAGATGCCGGGGCTGTGCGGCCCGGTCTCGTTCGCGTTCAGGAACGCGGCCTGGTCGCCGGAGCGGGCGTCCCAGCCGGTGCGGTAGAGCAGCCAGCCGCCGTCGGGCAGCGGGCCGTGCTCGGCCTCCCACTTGCGGACGTCGTCGATCTGGAGCAGGTGGTCCGGGTCGTCGGCGGCCCGGTCGGCGGCGTCGAGCACCACGGCGGGCCCGACCAGGCGGCGCGGGGCGACCTGGGAGACGTCCTCGCCGTCGCGGCCGGTGATCCAGTGCACCGGGGCGTCGAAGTGGGTGCCGACGTGCTCGCCGGTGACGATGTCGTTCCAGTACCAGGCCGGGCCGCGGTCGTCGTAGCGGCTGATCTCGCGCAGCTCGAACGGGACGGTGTTGGCGAAGGGGGCGGGCAGGTTCAGGATCGGCGTCTCGTGCGACAGCGGCGCGGTGAGGTCGACGACTTCGATCGTCCCGGCGGCTACCGCCTGGGCCAGCTGGTCCAGCAGCGTCATAGTTCGCACCGTACTGCGGGAGGAGGGAGGCGTCAGCCTCCCCATGGGGCGCGGCGGCTGGCGGATACTGGCTGTATGAGCACAAGGCGGACGATTCTCCTGGGCGGGGTGGGCGTGGTCGGTGGGGTGGTGGCGGCCGGGTGCGGGGGGTCGGGCCGCTCCGGGTCGTCGGGGACGGCTGGGACCTCGACCTCGGGCACGGTGGTCGATCCCGGCGGGCCGGTGTCGCCGGCGCCTACGCCGAGTCCCACGACTTCGGCCTCTGCGTCGCCTTCGCCGACGACCGCGCCTTCGGCTTCTACTTCGGCTTCTACGTCAGCCGCTACCTCCGCCTCTGCCTCTGCTTCCGCTGCAAAACTGTGGACACCGGGTCCGGGGGAACTGGAGCCGGACATCAAATCCGTGGCGGTCGAGCACGTCGCGGCCCAGGTCGGCCGCGCCGACCTCCAGGTCTTCGACGCGCAGTACGGCGGCCTGCTCGACACCTCGGCCAGCGTCCTGGTCGTCACCAGCGCCGGGACCTTCGACGTCCGGCTGGTACAGGCGTCGCCGCGCTGGCGCGTGACCGAGGTGCATCCCTCCACGCCGGGCGCTGCGGCGCCGTCGCTGACCACGGCCGCGACCGCGCTGCTCGCCGAGTCCCGCGTCACGCTCCCGCCGGCCGCGCAGGAGGACGTGCGCAGCGGGCAAGTTCATGACACTGTGCTCAATGTGCTGCTAGCCCTGGCGAAAGAGCATGATCTGACCGTGAGCGTGGTGCGCTCCGGCCATCCGATCGATGTCTTCGGCACCACCCGCCCGAGCGACCACCCCCGCGGCCGCGCCGTGGACGTCTGGCGGATCGACGGCCACGCGGTGGTCGATCCGGCCACTCCCCCCGCGCTGGTCGACAACCTGATGCGGCGCGCGGCAGCCTTGGGCTCGTACAACGTCGGCGGCCCCCGCCAGTTGTCCGGTTCGCAGTTCTTCAGCGACCGGACCCACCACGACCACGTCCACATGGGGTTCACCACATGAGCAGCAGCCTGATGACCGCGTTGCGGTCCCGTGCCGACACCCTTTCCGCGCTGGAGTCCGCGGTCCGCGCCGACGAGCCGGACGCCGTCCACCAGATGCGGGTGGCCGCGCGCACCCTGCGCGCCAACCTGCGCGCCTTCGCCGACGTGCTCCCGGACCCCGGCGACCTGACCGAGGAGCTGGCCTGGCTCGGCGACGCGCTGGGCCCGGCGCGCGACGCCGAGGTGATGGCCGAACTGGTGCTGGACCTGATCGAGCGGACCCCGGAGGACCTGGTCCTGGGCCCGGTGCGGACGCGGGTCCAGGAGGTGTTCGGCCTGGAGCACGAGGCGGCCCTGGCCCTGGTCGCCGAGGCCCTGGACTCCGACCGCTACCGCGAACTGCTCGCGTCCCTGGACGCCTACCTGGACGGCACGAAGCCGTCCCGGAAGCCGGACCTGAGCCGGCTGCACCGCAAGGTGCGGCGCCGGATGACGGCGGCACTGCCGATGCCGCACGGCCCGGAACGGGACGAGGCGATGCACGAGGCGCGCAAGGCGGCGCGGCGCGCACGCTACGCGGCCGAGGCGCTGGGGCATCCGTCGAAGCCGGTGAAGGTGTTGCAGGACGTGCTCGGCGAGGAACACGACCGCGTGGTCACCGCCACGGCGCTGACCGACCTGGCAGCCGGCGCGCACCAGGCCGGGGAGAACGCGTTCACCTACGGCGTGCTGCTCGGCCTGGTGCGCTGCGACTCGAAAAGCTTCGACAAGCAGGTGCGCAAAGCGTGGCGGACGGCGCGGAAGGAGCTGTGAGGCGAGGCTTGGTGCACGTCGAGCCGTTCACGCTCCACCCGTTCACGATCCACGTACCGGACGCGGTCCTGGCCGATCTCCGCGCCCGGATCCAGGGCACCCGCTGGCCCGACGAGGCCCCCGGGGAACCGTGGAGCCAGGGTGTTGATTCAGGCTACCTGCGGTCGCTGCTGGCCTACTGGGCCGACGGATTCGACTGGCGGGCCCAGGAACAGCGACTGAACAGCTACCAGCACCGGATCGCAGAGGTCGACGACGCGCGGATCCACTTCGTGCACCACCGCGCCGCGAACGGCAACGGTATTCCGCTGGTCCTGACGCACGGCTGGCCGAGCACGTTCGCGGAGCTGCTGGGCGTGGTGGACCGCCTGATCGAGGCGCACGACGACCGCTTCGACCTGGTGGTTCCGTCCCTACCGGGGTACGCGTTCTCGACCCGGCCGCCGCGCGTCGGCATCGACCGCCGGGAGGTGGCGCGACTCTGGCACCTGCTGATGTCAGGGCTCGGATACGAGCGCTACGGCGCCCACGGCGGCGACTTCGGAGCCGGCGTCGCGACGCACATGGCACTGCTGGAGCCGGAGCGAATGCTCGGGATCCACCTGAGCACACCGGAGATGTGGCCGTACACCGGCCCTGGCACACCGCCGCTGACGGACGCCGAGCAGGCGTATGTGGACCATATCGCGCGATGGGACGAGACGGAGCGCGGATACAGCGCGGTGCAATCGACGCGTCCGCAGACGCTGGGCTACGCGTTGAACGACTCCCCGGCCGGGCTCGCGGCGTGGATTCTGGACAAGTGGCGGTCGTGGTCGGACAGCCGGGGAGACCTCGACGCCACCTTCGGACGCGACGAGTTGTTGACGACGCTGACGCTGTATTGGGCGACGGGCTCGATCACATCGTCGATGCGCGACTACTACGACAACCGCTGGCACGGGGTGACGATGGGACCGGAGGACTTCGTGCGGGTGCCGACGGCGATGGCGGTGTTCACCGAGTCGCTGGTGTCGGAGGGGGAGCCGCCTCGGTCGTGGTACGAGCGGTTGTACGAGGTGCGGCGGTGGACGGTGTTTCCGCGCGGGGGGCATTTCGCGGCGGGTGAGGTGCCGGGGGTGGTGGCTGGGGATATTGCGGGGGTTTTAGTCCGATGGGGGTATCCGGTCGGTCGGCGGGCCGATAAATTTCCTAAGGCTCCGCCTGCGCTTGCCGTCGATGCTGGCTTCTTCAGCCTCGACAGCGGAAGTGCTCGGCTCCTCGTCGACGGAACGGGCAAGTCCCCGGCGCAGCGCGCGAGCACGAGCAGCGATTGGCTGCGTCTCCGCTTTTGCGGTGCGGACGAGTAGCTCTGCTTCTCGCGCAGACCTAAACCGCAGCGCCTCGGCGTCTTTCTCGGCCGCCACGACAAGGTGTTCAGCGATGGCGGCTGCCTTATCCCGAATCTGCGTTGCCTTCCGGTCCGCCTCGGCAAGGATGCGATCGGCCTCCTGCCTGGCCCTCTCGATCTCACGCTTGCTCTCAGCGGTCACTCGCGCAGCCCAAGCTTCGACCTCTGCCCGCCGCCGCTCGACTTCGTCCGTCAGGGCTGCTGCGATCCGGTCGGTGTGACTCTGCCAGGAACTGTTGCCGACCAGCACGGCCTGAGCGGCGTTCTCGGTGCCAAGGGAATGCGGACGTGGCAGCCCCTCGCTGGCCAGCGTCTTCCGCAGCCGGGTGAAGATCTGGTCCATCGTCAGGAGCTCGGGCTCGCTGCGGGCAGCGTGCAGCAGCTTGATGAGGCGCCCGGTGAACACGGTGTGCAGTTCGCCCGGGCGGACCAGCGACGGCTGATTCGGCGGCGCCGACGTCAAGGTGTACGTGCCGCTGATCTCCAGCTGCGCCAGCACCCCGGCCTCCTCGGCGCCCATCGCCATGGCGGCGCGCCCCGAGTAGCAGCAGTCGATGATGACGATCTTGCACCGGGCCGGGCTGTCCACACAGGTCTCGCGGATCCGGTCGTACGGAATGGCGGTGTAGCTCACCGAGTCGAGGTCGGTGTCGGGCATGGCCAGGTGCAACAGGCTGCGCGCGCCGTGGGTGACACCGTGGCCGGCGTAGTACACCAGCAACAGGTCGAGCGCCTCGTCGGCGGCCCGCGTAAGGACCCGCCCGACCTTGCCCTGGTCCCGCTCGTCCAGCAAAGTGGCGCAGTGCTCGGGCAGGAAGGACCCGTATTCGGGATCCGTCAGCTTCGCGTAGAGGTCGATGACACCGCGCCGGATGACGTCCTCGTGATCGACCAGGCGCGAATCCGCGAACTGCCCGTTGCCGATCAGCACGGCCCGGGACTTCTGCCGATCGAACGCCCTCACTCCGCGCCCTTCACAGTCGGCTCGCCCCCACCACAACAGCCGCCGTCGCGGCGCCTTCGAAGTCTGCGATACCCCGGTTCAGGCTACTGGACGCCGATGGGCCTTTGGCCGCGCGTCGGGGTGGCGCCGGGAAAACCCTCGTGGCGAAGCCGAGTAGCTTCCCCGTATCCCCTTCGCTCGTCACCCTGGGAGATCGCGCAGCGCAGCCGTTCCACGAGGCCATTCTCACCGTCACCGCACGTCCCCGGCCTGCGAATTTCGCCCAACCATATGGTGCGGCCCGGAAGAGTCCATGCCACGATCGAACTCGTGCCCCGCCTGCTGATCGTCCACCACACACCCTCACCAACGCTGCAAGCGATGTTCGAGGCCGTGCTGGCCGGAGCGACCAACGAGGAGATCGAGGGCGTCGACGTCCTACGGCGCCCCGCACTCGCCGCGACAGCAGTCGACGTACTGGCAGCCGACGGCGTGATCGTCGGGACACCGGCGAACATCGGCTACATGAGCGGCGCCCTCAAACACTTCTTCGACCAGGTCTACTACCCCTGCCTCGACGCCACGAAGAAACTGCCGTACGCCGCCTACGTCCACGGCAACAACGACACCGTCGGCGCGTTGAGGGCAATCGAGTCCATCGCCAACGGCATGGGGTGGGAGCGGGTGTCACAGCCGGTCACTGTCACCGGAGAACCGGCGAAGGCCGATCTTGAAGCCTGCTGGGAGCTGGGGGCCACGGTCGCGGCCGGGCTGATGGGCTGATGGGCTGATGGGCTGACATAGGTGGCCGATTGCCGCACGATGTGTACAGCCGCATTGCGCTGACCTGGGGAGATCGACCTGTGCAAGCTGGTAGAAGTTTCTGGCGCCCGTGACCTACTGAATGCAAGGCTGTGCCCACAGTGAGCAACATCAGGCGCGGAGGGCATCATGGCGCTGCGTCACATCGGCACCGACCCGAACTCGGAACAAGGGAACTGTCCCAACGTGTGGGTCGACGACGCGACAAAGGATTTCGTGTTCCAGGGTTGGAAACTGGACGGGGCCACTCGCGGAGAGTGCCTATCCGTCGGGAGCATCCTGGACCACGAGGACGTGATCCGCATCCCGGCCCGAATGGTTGACCTCATCAGGAAGGCGTGTGACGCGGTTGAAGGTTCCTGACTTCAATGAGCTGCTTCGCTCGGCCAAGGCTTCGGCGCTCCATCTGGAGATGCGCGATTCCTACGCGGTGGGCCGTGAAGTCGAGCAGATCGCCGCGTGGCGTGAGGCCGGCTATCGGCGTGAGATCGACCCGGAGTCCGACTATTGGAAGCCGTGGCTTGACCTCATTCGCGAGGTCACAAGCAAGGGAGTCGCTGTCCGACGGGCCCGGGTCTACTCCGAGCCGGCATCCGAGTACGTCCGTTTCGAACACTCTGGCACCCAGGCAGTCATTGACGCCGGGGAAGAGGTTCGCTGGCTGCCGCGCTCGAAGGCTTCGGCCCTGGCCCTCCCCGGAAACGACTTCTGGCTGATCGATGACAAGGCGGTCCGCTTCAACCTGTTCACAGGGGAAGGCGGCCTCGCTGATCCCCAGTACACCGAGGACAACGAAGTCATCTCCCTCTGTCGAACATCCTTCGAACGAGTGTGGAGGCTAGCCACGCCTCACGACCAGATCACGCTCTGATCCCTCCGTGGCCCGATCCCCTCTCTCCAGCGCCCAACGGGCTCGCGCTGTCGTTGCACAGCGACTCCGCGAGCTGATGGAGGACGCGGGGATCTCGGCCCGCGAAGCAGCGCGGCGCTGCGACTGGCACGAGTCGAAGTCCTCCCGGCTACTCAGCGGGACCACCCCGCCTTCCGAGTCGGACATCCGCCTGTGGTGTGCGGCGTGTGGTGCGGACTCCCAGACAGCTGACCTCATAGCCGCCAGCAAAGCGGCCGAGTCTTCGTACGCCTCATGGAGTCGAATCCAGCGCGAAGGACTGAGGCAGTCCCAGCGGCAGTACATCCCGCTCTACGAGCGGACGAAGGTCATCAGGGTCTACACCTCGACCGTCATCCCCGGCCTGCTCCAGACGCCCGACTACGCTGCGGCGTTGATGTCCGCCATAGTGGACTACCGGGGCATCGTGAACGACGTCGACGCCGCCGTCGCGGCCCGCGTCGAGCGCTCGAAGGTTGTCAACGACGGCCGCCACCGTTGTGTCTTCCTGATCGAGGAGTCCGTCCTCCGCAACCGCTTCGGCGACGTTGGCACGATGACCGCCCAACTCGGCTCGCTCCTGACAATCCTGGGGAAGCCGAACGTCGTCCTCGGCATCATCCCGTCGGGATCGCAACGGGATCAGGGCATGTGGACCGTCGAGACATTCATGATTTTCGATGAGGCAGAAGTTCAGGTCGAGCTCCTCGCAGCCTTCGTCACGGTCACAGTACCGAGCGAGATCCGGAGCTATGAGTCTGCGTTCAGCCGCTTCGGGAGCATGGCGGTGTACGGCCGCGACGCGACCAAGCTCATCACGGCAGCGATTGAGGCTCTTGGGTGAGGTTTGCAAGTCTGTAGAAGTTGTTTGGTTTGCGTATCAGCATCCTCCTACCGTCGTTTCTTGGTACATCCCGCGGACCAAAGGAGAAGGCGTGAACAAGAAGGCCGGAGAGCTGAAGTCCGGAACGTTCGTCCTCAAGCCCGGTTCGATGGCCGACTGGACGGAGTTGGACGACCCGGCCCTGGAACTCAGCCCGTCCGGCGCATGGGTCACGCTCTGCTACGTGGGCGGCTCGCGGTCCCGACCGATGCCCGTGGACACGCTGGTCGAGGTCCGCATCCCGATCCCGAGCACGTCATGACGGAGCGCGCCGCATTGGCCGCGGTGGACTTTGGCCGCGGTGGACTGAGGCACCCCGCGCTACCCCACCGCCTTCCCCAGATTCGCCAGCTCGATCTGCCGGCCGCCGATCAGTCGCTCGGTCCATTCCAGGTCGTGCATGCGGTCGACGGTCATCGTCACGTGGACGCCGTTGTCTGTGGGGGTCAGGGTCCCCTCCCCGACGAGCACAGTACACAGCCGCCCGGCCCCGACCCTGCCCGACCGAGACCAAGATCCGGCCTCAGCGCACCACCGCCAACCGAACCCCGGACTCCCCAGGATCCCCGGACTCCCCAGCCGAGCCTCCCGAACCACCCGCGCCTCCCGAGCCCGAACCTTCCCCCCGCACCGCCGCACCCAACGGCCCACCCCGCAACAACACCCCGCCAACAACCGCCCCCAACACAAAAATCCCACCGCACCACCAAAACACCGTCGTATATCCATGAATCGCACCAGCCTGAAGCAACGCCGCCGACGGCCTCCCCTGCGCCCGCCCCGCCACATAATGCGCGCTCGCCGTAGCCGCGATCG
Organism: Catenulispora yoronensis; assembly: GCF_039531695.1. NCBI lineage: Bacteria > Bacillati > Actinomycetota > Actinomycetes > Catenulisporales > Catenulisporaceae > Catenulispora > Catenulispora yoronensis. The sequence goes on along the minus strand of NZ_BAAAQN010000054.1, from coordinate 71,769 downwards.
TGTTCAACAACGCCGTCCCGATCGACCCGCCGAGCTGCTGCCCCGTGTTGATGCTCGCCGACGCGACCCCGGCGTCGCGCGGCCCCACACCGAAGGTCCCTGTGGCGGCCACCATGCCGAAGATCAGGCCCATCCCGACGCCGGCCATCATCAGCGGCCCGAGCAGCGCCGCCGCGTAGCCGGACTGTCCGTCGATCCGCGTCAGCCACGCCATGGCCCCGGCGTTGACCAGCATCCCGGCGACGACCATCGGCCTCGGCCCGACCCGTGGCAGCAGCTTGATGTTGCCGACGTTCGCCATGACGCCGCTGCACGCCACCAGCGGCAGCATCGCCACCCCGGAGCGGAGCGCGGAGTACCCCAGCGTCACCTGCATGTAGTAGACCAGGAACAGGAAGACGCCGAACGTGGCGGCGCCGCTGATCAGTACCGTGAGATAGGCCCCGGCGCGGTTGCGGTCCAGCACCACCCGTGGCGGCAGCAGCGGATGCGCGGTCCGCGACTGCCAGAACGCGAACAGGGTCAGCAGCACGGCGCCGGCCGCGAGCAGGCCCCACGTCGAGGGCGTGCCCCAGCTGTGCGACGCGGCGTTGGCGAAGCCGTAGACCACGCAGAACATGCCGCCGGACACCATCAGCACGCCCGGCACATCCAGCCGTCCGCGCGGCGCCTTGTCCTGCCGGCCCACCAGCAGCGCACCGCCGACGACGGCCGCGCCGGCAAACAACACGTTGATGTACATGCACCACCGCCAGGACAACGACGACGTCAGCGCCCCGCCGACCAGCAGTCCGAGCCCGCCGCCGGCCGCCGCGACCGCGCCGTAGACGCCGAACGCCTTGGCTCGCTCCTTCGGGTCCTGGAACGTCGTGGTCAGCAGCGACAGCGCGGACGGCGCGAGCAGCGCGCCGAACACGCCCTGCGCGGCGCGCGCCGACACCAGCATCGTGAAGTTGACCGCGGCGCCGCCGACGGCCGAGGCCGCCGCGAAGCCGACGAGGCCGGTCAGGAACGTGGTCTTGCGGCCGACCAGGTCGGCCAGCCGGCCGCAGAACAGCAGCAGGCCGCCGAAGGACAGCGCATAGGCGGTCACCACCCACTGCCGGTCGGCGGCGTCGAACTTCAGGGAGCGCTGGGCGGAGGGCAGGGCGAGGTTCATGACGGTCAGGTCCAGGACCACCATCAGCTGGGCGATGCCGATGACCGCGAGGATCAGCCATCGGCGGGGGTCCGAGGGTGCGTCCGAGGCCGCAGGGGTAGCACGGGTAGCAGGGGTAGCAGGGGCGGCAGGGGTACCAGGGTCATGCCCCGCTACGGCATCGGCGTTCGGTGCTGCCACGATCATCTCCTTGAGCAAGAAACGGGGACCGGGGTGCGTCCCACCGGACACGAGACGCCACCGCCGAAGCGGCCGTGACAGGGCCGCGGATGTGACGTGGGCCACTGCCGGCGGGCGTCACAGCTCGGCGCGACCGGGCGTCTGATGCGTATGGCGAAACCAATTTCGGACCCGGCCACCGAGTTCTTCGTCGCGCATCGCAACCTGCTGTTCACGGTCGCCTACGAGATGCTCGGCTCGGCCACCGACGCCGAGGACGTGCTGCAGGAGTCCTGGCTGCGGTGGGTGCGCGTCGACCTGGAGACCGTCCGGGACCGGCGAGCCTTCCTGGTGCGGATCGTGACCCGCAAATCGCTGGACCGGTTGCGGGCGCTGGGCCGCCGCAAGGAGTCGTATGTCGGCCCGTGGCTGCCGGAGCCGCTGCTGACGGCGCCGGACGTGGCCGAGGACGTGGAGCTGGCCGACTCGGTGTCGACGGCCATGCTGCTGGTGATGGAGACGTTGGCGCCGACCGAGCGCGCGGTGTTCGTGCTGCGCGAGGTGTTCGGTCTGGAGTACGACGAGATCGCGGAGGCGGTCGAGAAGACGCCGGTCGCGGTCCGGCAGATCGCGCACCGCGCGCGGACGCACGTGGCGGCGCGCCGTCCGCGCGGCCGTGTCTCGGCGGCGCAGAACCGGGCCGTGCTCCACGCGTTCCAGGCCGCGTTGGAGACCGGCGACTTGCAGGGCCTGCTGGACATCATGGCGCCGGACGTCGTGACGTTGAGCGACGGCGGTGGGGTGAAGAACGCGTTGCTGCGTCCGCTGGTGGGCGCCGACAAGGTGGCGCGGTTGGTGAGCTCGCGGTGGTTCGCGCCGGGTACGGCGCGGACGGTGGAGCCGGTGCCAGTGAACGGCGGGTCGGGGCTGCTGATCCGGATCGACGGCGAGGTGGACAGCGTGATGACGTTCCGGCTCGACAACTGCGGGATCACCGGGCTCTACATCGTGCGGAATCCGCAGAAGCTGGGCTGGATAGGGAAGGAGAACCCGATCGGACGGGCCTTGTGAGTTGGCGCCGCCCGGCCTACGGTGCGCCGCGTGACGCTACTGCCGATGGTCGGGCACGTCCGCGAACAGGACCTGCCATGGGTATGGATCGACAAGGTCGGGCTCCAGGTGCTGCGGGTCAACGCCGACACCGGGGTGTGGGTGGTCCGCAACCGGTTCCTGCCGGGGGCGCGGGTGCAGCGGCATCGGCACACCGGGCCGGTGCACGGGTTCACGATCGCCGGGTGCTGGCGGTATGCCGAGTACGGCATCGACTACCCGGCCGGGACGTTCGTCTTCGAGCCCGCGAACTCGGTGCACACGCTCGTCGTGCCGGAGGCGAACAGCGAGGTCACGGACGTGGTGTTCGTGATGGAGGGGGCCAACCTGAACCTGGCGGAGGACGACTCGGTGGAGTCGGTCACCGACGGGAGCAGCACGTTGGCGGCGTATCGGAAGCTGTGCGAGGCGCAGGGGTTCGAGGCGCCGACCGGGGTGCTGGGATGAGGCGGACTGCTGGGATGGGGCGCCTGGCCGGGTTGAGGAGCCTGGCCGGGTCGAGGAGGCCTCCGCAGTGAGCAGCCAGGACGGCCCGGACCTCGCCGCCTACGCCGCCGCGCACGGCCTGCGACGCGTGGCCACCCACGCCGGCGTGGTCGCGGTGGCCGGCGACCCGGCGAGGTTCTGCTCCGGGCAGGGCGTGCTGGTCACCGACGTACCGTCGGCCGACGGCGTGCCGAAGACTTTGCTGCACTCCGATCCGCCGCGCCACACGCTCTATCGGCGGCTGGTGCAGCCGGGATTCGCGCCGCCGGTGGTACGAGCCTTGGAGCCGGCAATCCGGGACCGGATACGGACACTGCTGGACGACATCCCGCCGAACACCCCCTTCGACGTGGTCGAGCGTCTGGCCCTGCCGCTCCCGCTGGCGGTGATCGCCGAACTGCTGGGCGTCGGCGCCGACGCAGCGGACCTTGAACGCTTCGCGGCCTGGTCGGACGCCGCGGTCCCGGGCGCAACCGACCTGCCGGAAGACGAACGCAGGGCACTGATGGCCGAGTGCTTCGGCTACCTGGTCGCCATCGCGAGACGCCGACGCGAGCAGCCGGGCGCGACGACGGACGTCGTGACCCGCCTGGCGACCGCAACCCTCGACGGTGAGCAACTCTCCGACGCCGAGCTGGCGATGTTCCTGGTGCAACTACTGGTGGCCGGCAACGAAACGACCCGGCACGCCATCTCCGGCGGCCTACTGGCCTTCGCCGAGCACCCGGAGCAATGGCGACTGCTGCGCGCGGAACCGGCCCGAGTGCCGGCGGCGGTGGAGGAAGTGCTGCGCTGGACGGCACCGGTGCGACACTTTCTGCGCACGGCGGTCGGGCCCGACGCGGCGGCGGAGGGATGCCCGGTCGCTGATGGGGAGCGGGTGCTGTTGGATTATCGGGCTGCTGGGTTCGACGCCTCTGGCATGACCACAGCCACAGCCACAAACACGACCACTGCGACCGCCGCCAGCACCAGCACCAGCACCAGCACCAGCACCAGCACCAGCAAAGTTAGCTCTGCTAGTGACTCCAGCTCCAGCCCTGCCCCTGGTTCCGGTCCGGGCGCGGGCTCCGACTCCAGTTCCGACTCCAGTTCCGGCTCCGGCTCCGGCTCCGATGCGGGTCCGAGTCCGAGTACTGGTCCAGGGCCGGGCACTGGTCCGAGTCCGAGTCCGGGTCCGAGTACTGATCCGAGTGCTACTTCTAGTGCTGGTGCTGGGCCTGACTCCAAGGCGACCTCGCGCTCACCCAGCTTCAACCCCAACCCCGACCCCAACCCCGACCTCGCACTCTTCGACATCACCCGCGCCACCAACCCCCACCTCACCTTCGGCCACGGTCCGCACTTCTGCCTCGGCGCCCCGCTGGCTCGCCTGGAGCTCCGGCTCGTCATCGAGGAGGCGCTCGTGCGGTGGGGGCGGGTGGAGGTTGTGGGGGAGCCGGTGTGGAATGGGTCGGCGGTGGTGTTCGGGGTGCGGAGGTTGCTGCTCAGGGTCTGGTGAGTGGTTGGTGGCTTCGTGGTCTCATAGCCCGGGTGGGGGTGTCGGGGGATGGCTTTCAGTGGGAGATGCCTCGTTCGGGTGGAGATAGGCGCGTCGGGGGCATCAGTCCCCTCGCGTGCCTGTTTCGGCTGTCATGCTGTGTCTTCAACATTCGAAGACGGCACCTGATCGGGGAGGTCCGCGAGGTGCATCCGCTGCAGCCTGGCGATCCGCGCACCGTCGGGCCCTACGTGCTGATCGCCCGGTTGGGCTCGGGCGGGATGGGGCACGTGTTCCTGGGTCGCACGCGCGGGGGCCGCACGGTCGCGGTCAAGGTGGTGAAGCCGGAGCTGGCCGGGGATCCGCAGTTCCGGCGGCGGTTCCGGCAGGAGGTGGCGGCCGCGCGGTTGGTTTCCGGGCCGTACACGGCGCCGGTCGTGGATGCCGAGCCGGAGGCGGCGATGCCGTGGTTGGCGACGGCGTACGTGTCCGGGCAGACGTTGCGTGCCGCGGTGGCCGCGGGGTGGCGGCTGCCGGAGTCGTCGCTGCTGGTGCTGGCCGGCGGGTTGGCGCGGGCGCTGGCCGAGATCCATGCCGCCGGGGTGGTGCACCGGGATCTGAAGCCGTCGAACGTGATGCTGGCGGTGGAGGGTCCGCGGGTCATCGACTTCGGCATCTCGCGGGTCACCGCCGCCACCGACTACACCCGTACCGACGTCGGCACGATCGTGGGCTCCCCCGGGTTCATGTCGCCGGAGCAGTCGCGGGGCCACCGGCTCACCGGCGCCACCGACGTGTTCTCGCTCGGCACCGTGCTGGCCTACGCCTCCACCGGCCACAACCCGTTCGGCGCCGGACCCGACCACGCGCTGCTGTACCGGATCGGGTACGCCGAGCCGGACCTGTCCGGGGTGCCGGACCGGCTGGTGCCGCTGGTGCGGGCCTGCCTGGAGAAGGAGGCCGATCGGCGGCCGACGACCGGGCAGATCGTGCAGCACACGGCGGTGCGCCCCGACGGGCCCTGGCTGCCGGCCGCGCTGACCGCGGCGATAGCACAGGACGCGGCCGAGATCCTCGACTACGAGGGCTTCGCGCTGTTCCCGGAGTCGGAGACCCCGGCGGGCGGACGGCTGGTCGGCGCCACTGGCGTTCTGGCGGCAGGCGTTGGCGGTGCGGGCGTCGGCGGTCCAGGCATCGGCGCGGCAGGCATCAGTGGTGCGGGCATCGCCGGTCCGAGCGTTGTCACGAGACCAGCCGGCGGCTTCGGCACACCGGCGGCCGTCGGCGGACGTGGTGCAGTCAGCGAATATCGCACAGCCGGCGAATACGGCATGGCCGACGGCCCCGGCGCTCGCAGAGCCCGCCACGCCTCCGACACCTCCGACATCTCCATCCGCGCGGACATCGGCACCCGTCGGACCCAGGTCGAACCCCCGAGCCCGCCGACCGTCTTCCTCCCCTCGGAGCGCCCCCGACCCCGACCCCGACCCCGACCCCGCCCACACCCCCAACCCGAACCTCGCCCCCAACCCCGCCCCGAGCAGCGAGAACCCCCCGCCGACTCCCGCCGCCGCACCGGCGCCGGATGGGTCGTCGGCGCACTCGGCATCGCCGTCATCGCGGCCCTGTCGACGGCCCTGGTCCTCGTCCTGCGCAGCGGCGGCCGCCAGCCGGACCAGCCGCCGGCCGCGTCGATCACCGGCGGGGCCGCCGTCACGACCAGCCCGACCCCGCTGCCGCGCTCGGGCCCGCACAGCCCGTCGCAGATGAGGACCTCCGTGGCCACCACGCCGTCGCCGACCGCGACCAGCAACAGCGCGGTCCCCGCGACGTCCGCCGCCTCGACGCAGAACACGGTGACCAGCGTGTCGAGCACGTCGGTGTCCACCTCCAGCGCGCCGAGCACGCCGAGTTCCACGCCTTCGAGCACCCCGAGCAGCAGCGCGAGTGCGAGTCCTTCGACGTCGGCGAGTTCGTCGCCGTCGCATAGCGCGGCACCGTCGTCGTCGGCAGCGAGTTCGAATCATCGAAGGGGCGGGGCGCGGCGGGCCTGAACCTCATAGGGTTACCCCCGCCATGGCCCCGCGCCACAATACGGCGATAGACCGTATCCAGCGCTCTCACACCTCGCCGACCAGCGGATTCGCCGTCGTCACCGCCACCCCTCACCCGCACCGCGACCCCGACGGCGACCCATCACCTCCACCCAACGCCTGCGCGCCAGGCCGCGCCGCCCCCACACTGAACGCTACGAACCCGGGCCGCACCCGCCTGCGGTCCCGGGTTCGCTTCTGCGCGTCCGGCCTATACAAGTCCGGCCTTATACAAGTCCGGCGCCTGGACCAAGCGGGTCCGGCGCCGGACGCTCAGCTCCCTAGCCGATGTTCGCGGGATCCACCGCGGGCAGGTCCTTGACCTCCTCGCGGGTGAGGTCCACCTGGACGCCGAAGGTGGCGTCGACCACGTTGCGGATCGGCACGGCCACCTCCTTCTTGCTCCACAGGTGGCCCTCGGTCAGCAGAATGGCGGTGACGTGGTGGTCCGGTGCGGCCACCAGGCCCTGGACGCGGCCGATGTCGCCGTCCGCGGCGTGTACGCGCTCGCCGCGGCGCAGCTGGACCTCGCCGGCCGGGACCCGGTCGTAGGTGACCGTCTCCGGCTTGGCGCGGCCGTAGCCGCCCAGGGCGCCGCCGTTGGTCGGCATGCTGCCGGACGGCGGGGCCGGCGGCTGGATCACCTCGGTGGCCTCGGCCGGCTCCAGCCGGTCGAAGTCGAGCGTGGTGCAGATCAGCTGGATGCCGTCGGCGTGGGCGTGGTCGATCAGGGCGGCCGGCACCAGGCGTGCCGAATGCTCGTCCTTGCCGACCACCAGGTGGGTCATCGCGCGGTTCGTCGGATCGATCAGGATCCTGTGCAAGTGTCCGCACTCTCCGTCGGCGCAGACCACACCCACGCCGATCTCGTACGGGCTCTCCATTTCCTGCGTGGTGCTCATGAGCAGCCTCCTCACTGCCTGCGCGGCCCGACTCGGCACCGCGCCCCAGGCCTCCCGCTACCCGGTCACACGGTTTGAAACCAGCGGTTTGAAATCCGCTGTTCGGATATCGGGGAGGGTGCGGACCGCACCGAGCACGACAGGATCCCGCGCCGGGCCGGCCTTCGGGCCGGTCACGGCGCGACAATCGGGAGGAGCAGCCCATGTTCGGATTCGCGGCCGTCGCGTTGTTCGCGATCGCCTTCATCGTCAACGGCACCGCGACGTCGGTGAGCAACGCATGGTTGACGCCCACCAGCCTGATGCTCGCCGGACTGGCGTGCCTGGCGGTGCACATGCTCGGCTACCAGGCCGCCTGGCGCCCGAGCGCGCGGCGGGCGTCGTACCGCCGCCGCCGCTAAACGATCGGTTCCTGGAGTCCGCTGCTGTCCGGCGGCGCGGCTGCCGGGTACGGCCGACGGCAGCCGCGCCGGCTCAGTGCGCGGCTTCCCGGTCCGACCACGCCTTGATGGCGAGCAGCCGCAGCCGCAGCGTCTCGGTGTCCTCCTCCAGGCCGTCCGGGCCCTCCGGCAGGCCGGAGACCTCGACCCCGTGCGCGGTGAAGAACCCCGACGCGGTGCTGTGCGCCAGGTCCACCGCGACCCGGGGATTGGCGACGAAGGTGCTTTCCACGTGCTTCCACACACCGTTCAGATAAGCCCGGTCCCCGTCGGTGAACCTCGGCGGGGGCGGGACCGCGGCGGCTCCGCCGATGCCCAGACGGGCCCGGTCCGGGGACCGTCCGCTCTCGATGAACCGCCCGATCCGGCCGCCCAGGCCGCCGACCGCGCCGGTCACCGGGGCCCGCCAGGCCGGCGGGCCCAGGAACCAGGCCGCCCCCAGGGCGGCGAGCACTATTACCAGGACAATAAGGACGATCACCACGGCGTCACGCTCCCGGACACGACTACCGCCACTGTCAGGACCCGTGCCAATACCCGTTCCGCCGCCGGCCAATCAGTGCGAATCAGCGTTCTCAAACTCTCGCCCGCGGCGGAGGATGGACGGATGCAGGACGACCCTCCCGGCCCCCGGTCCGCCGACCGCGCCGGAGCACCGCCGGGAACGCCGCGCGGCCCCGGGCGGCCCGCGCCGCGGCCGTTCAACGACCGCAGGGTCCTGATCGTGGACGACGACCGGCGGGGCGTCTACGCCCTGGGCAGCGCGCTGGCGGTGCGCGGGCTGACCCTGGTGCACGCGGCCACCGGCCGCGAGGGCATCAGTGTGCTGCGCGCGGACCCGGAGATCGCCGCGGTACTGCTCGACATCTCGATGCCGGACCTGGACGGCTACGCCACCGCCGCGGGGATCCGCGGGCTGGCGGAGCACGGCGACGTCCCGATCATCGCGGTGACGTTCGAGTCCTCGGCCACCGACCGGGCCAAGTGCCTGGCCGCCGGGATGGACGAGCACGTGTCGAAGCCGGTCGACGTCGAGCACCTGCTGCGCGTGCTGCACGAGGTGCTGGACGACCCGGACCAGCCGGATCAATCAGACCAGCCGGCCCAGCCGGATCAGCCGGACGACTAGCCGGAACGGTCCGGCCCCCCGCCTCCGGCTCCGGCCGCGCCTCCAGCCCCGCTCCCGTTCCCGCTCGCAGTCCCGCTCGCAGTCCCGCTACTGCCGGCACCACCACCGGCACTACCGCCGGCACCGCCCCGGCCCGCGTCGTCGTCCTCGAACACCGCGTCCCGCAGCGTGCCGAGGATCCGCGCGAGATACCGCGAGACCTGCATCTGCGACACGCCGAGCTCGGCGCCTATCTGGCTCTGCGTCATATTGCGGAAGAAGCGCATCAGCAGGATCCGCTTGTCCCGCTCCGGCAGCGCGGCCAGCAGCGGCTTGAGGGCCTCGCGGTCCACCACCCACTGGTAGGCGTCGTCGTCCTCGCCGAGGGTCTCCCCCAGGCTCGCGCCCTGGTCGTCGCCGGGTACCAGCGGACGCTCCAGCGACGTGGCGCTGTAGGCGGCCGAGGCGTCGAAGGCCTCGACGATCTCCTCCGGCGCCGCGCCCAGATGTTCGGCCAGCTCGGCGATCGTCGGCGACCGGCCCAGGCGGCGTTCGAGCTGCTCGGCCGGCGCGCCGTGCAGCGCCAGGCTCAGCTCCTGCATGCGGCGCGGCACGTGGACGTCCCAGGTGGCGTCGCGGAAGTAGCGCTTGATCTCGCCGGTCACCATCGGCGTGAGGTAGCCGAGGAAGGCCGTGCCGCGGGCCGGGTCGAAGTTGTCGACCGCCTTGATCAGCGCCAGGTACGCGACCTGCTCCAGGTCCTCGGCGTTGTCGGCGGGGACGCTGAACCGCGAGGCGACGTAGCGCGCGTAGTTCATGTGCTCGGCGATCAGCTCGTCGCGCAGCACGCGGTGGCGGGCGCTGCCGTCGCGGCACTCGGCGAGTTCCTCGAAGCGGCGGTGGATCGCGGCGCGGTGCTCGGCGCGGTCCTTGGGCGCGCCGCCGGCGCGGGGCACCGGGAAGCGGCGCGTGGTCAGCTCGGGATGCAGCTCCAGCGGGTGGTCGTCGCGGTCGGGCAGGGTTTCGTGGCCGGCGCCGGACGAACTGGGCTCGGCACCAGTGCGCCGCTCACCCTGCCCGGGTATTTCCGACCCCGGTTCTCCGCCACGCATCCCGCGCCGCCGCACCGTCGGCTCCCGGGCTCCGGTACGTCCGCCGCGATCGCCCGCGACGTCGTCGGTATCAGCACCGGTGCCAGCGCCGGTATCAGCGCCGGTGCCGGTGCCTGCGCCGGGTCCGCGCACGCCGCCGCTCACCGCGCCCCCGCCCGGCGCGTGCCGTCGGCTCGCTTGACGATGTCCACCCGCACCCGGCCGTCCTCCTCGGCCCAGTTCAGGACGTCCACCAGGGCCGCGAGCAGCGACCAGCCGAAGCCGCCGACCTGCGGCTTGGAGCCGGGCCGGGCCTCGGCCGAGACGGTCACCGCCACACCGTCGGCCCCGAGGCGGAACACGCACTCCAGCTCCTCGCCGGTGGCGTCGACCTCGTCCGGCAGCAGCAACAGGCCGCAGGCCTCGTCCACGGCCAGCCGCCAGTCCTGCATCTCGGCCATCGAGAATCCGGCCCGGGCCCCGAGGTGCCCGGCCGCCGAGCGCACCAGCACCACGAAATCGCGGTCGGCCGGGATGCGCAGCGTCACCGGCACCGCTTCCTGCCCGACGCCGCGTCCGTCCCCGGTACCGGGTCCGTCCTCGACGCCGGCTCCGCCCTCGACACCGACTCCGTCCACGCCGACCTCCACAACCCTCGTCACGTGCTCTCCGCCGCCGACCCCGTCCGCGGCCCCGACACCCGCGCCGACCACGCCTCCGACGCCGTCCACCATGCCGACCCCCTCCGTACCGACCGCTCCGTTACCCCGACCGGGCGTCCTGAACCCGGTCGATCCTGAAAACCCAGCCTGTCACCGATCACGGCCCCGATGCCCGTCAGCTCGCCGACAGTCCGCCGCGCGGCCGCCGGGATCGGCCGCGCACGGGCCCGGCGCCGCGGACTCACCGCGCCTGATTCCCACCGGTAACCGGACCCGATATCGTCGTACCGATCGGGGATCACGCGGTCTGGGTGTGACAGGAGGCGCCATGGCGGTCGAAGGGTTCTCGGTCGAGGTCGACGGCGACCCGGAACGGGCCGGCGCGGACCCTCGGCCCGGGAGCGCGGGTCCGACCGTGGTGACGGTCAGCGGCGATGTCGACCTCGCCGCCGCCGACGCGCTGTGGAACGTGCTGGACCGGTACGTGGCGCCGGGCGCCACCGTGGTCGTCGACTGCTCCCAGGTCGCCTTCCTGGACTCGATGGGCCTGCGCACGCTGATCCGGGCCCAGCAGAAGGCCGACGGCTCCGGCGCGCGCCTGACGCTGGCCGCGCCCTCGGAGGCGGTCCTGCGGGTGCTGCACCTGGCCGGGGTCAAGGAGCTGTTCGTGCTCGACCTCACCGGAAGCGGCAGCTGACAGCCGGGCATCGCCGCCCCTTCTTGAGCACCCCTTCCTGAGCACTCCTTCTTGAGCACCCCTTCCTGAGCACCTGTCCCTGAGCATCCCGCCTCGCGCGACGCCACCCCGAACACCGCTACCCGCTGCGCCGAGTGGGAACTCGGCGCAGCGGGTGGCGATGTCATCGGCGGCGTAGGCGCGTCGCGCGGGCCGACAGTATTACTGGGCTCATCGGGTGGGCTCGCGGTCGTAGAGGCGGCGGGCCCAGACGTAGCCGAGCACCGCGAACCCGGCGCACCAGGCGAACGCGATCCAGCCCTGGTTCCCCACCGGCGTGCCGCCGAGCAGGCCGCGCACCCCGCCGATGATCGGATTGAACGGCTGGTTCGCGGCGACCCAGCGCACCGCCGAGGGCATCGACCCGGTCGGCACGAACGCGCCGGAGATGAAGGGCAGGAACTCCAGCGCCACCACCGAGGAGCTGGCCCCGGCCACGGTCTTGGCGTTCAGCCCGAACCCGACGGCCAGCCACATGAAGCCCAGCGTCAGCAGCCCGGCGATGCCGAGCGCGGCGCCCCAGCCGAGCAGCGAGCCGTGCGGCCGGTAGCCGAGACCGACGGCGACCACGAACAGCATCGCGATCGCGATGAAGGTGCGCAGGACCGAGCCGAGCACGGTCCCGGTGAGGACCGAGGGCCGGGAGATCGCCATGGTCCGGAAGCGGGCGATGACGCCCTCGGTCATGTCGGTGTTGACCATGATGGCCGTGGTCTGGGCGCTGAAGGCGACGGTCTGGATCAGGATGGCCGGGGTGATGTAGTCCACATAGTGCGGGGTTCCGGTGCCGGCGAGCGTCGCCTTCATCGCGCCGCCGAAGATGGCGACGAACATCACCAGCAGGAAGCCGGGGGCGACGACCGTGGAGACCAGCATCATCGGGTAGCGGGCCGTGTGCTTGAAGTCGCGGCGCGCCATGGTCATGGTGTCGGCGAAGGCGTACGAGCTCATCGGGGTGACTCCTGGGTGGGAAGGGCGGCCTTTGCGGTGTGGCGCGCGGTGACCTCGGCCGCCTGAGCGGCGGCTTCGGCGGCTTCGGCGGACTCGGCGTACTCAGCGGACCCGACCGGCTCGCCGGACTCGCTCGGCTCGGCCGCGTGCCCGGTCAGCGCGAAGAACACGTCGTCCAGGTCGGAGGCCTTCACGGTCAGCGTGGCGACGTCGACCGCGGCGTCGTCCAGCGCCTCCACGACGGCCCGCAGCGAGCGCACACCGCCGTCGTGCGGCAAACGCAGGGTCAGGCCGTCCTGCGCCGGGACCCGCAGCGCCCGGGCGGCGGCGTCCAGCCCGTCCCGGTCGGTGAACGCGACGTCGATCCGGCCCCCGGGAACGCGCCGCTTGAGCTCGGCCGCGGTGCCGTCGGCGACCACCCGCCCGGCGTCCAGCACGGTGACGCGGTCGGCCAGCTCGTCGGCCTCGTCCAGGTACTGCGTGGTGAGCAGGATCGTGGTGCCGGCCGCGACGAGTTCGCGGGTGAACTCCCACATGGTGCGGCGGCTGCGCGGGTCGAGCCCGGTGGTCGGCTCGTCCAGGAACACCACCCGCGGCTTGGCGACCAGGGTCATCGCCAGGTCCAGGCGCCGCTTCATGCCGCCGGAGTAGGTGGCGGCGGGCTTGTCAGCGGCGTCGACCAGCTCGAACCGCTCCAGCAGCCCCTCGACGACCCGGCGGCCCTCGGCCTTGCCCAGGTGGTTGAGGTCGGCCATCAGCCGCAGGTTCTCACGGCCGGTGAGCAGCCAGTCGACGGCGGAGAACTGGCCGGTGACGCCGATCGCGCCGCGCACGCCGTCCGGATCGGCCACGACGTCGTGGCCGGCGACGACGGCCCGCCCGGCGTCCGGGCGCAGGTAGGTGGTGAGGATGTGCACGACGGTGGTCTTGCCGGCCCCGTTCGGGCCGAGCAGCGCGTGCACCGTGCCGGGCTGGACGGTGAGGCCGAGGTCGTCCAGGACGAGCTTGGGCGGACTGCCTTTCTTGGTGCCGGGGAAGGATTTGCGCAGTCCTTCCACACTGATCGCCGGCGCGGACATGGAGGTCCCCCTCTGTTCGGTTGTTCCCTTTATTCGGTCACTGGTGTTCGGTCGCTGGTGTTCAGTCAGTGGTATTCGGTCAGTGGTGTTCGGTCGCTGGTGTTCGGTCGGTACCGGTCAGCCCGCTTCGGCGTACCGGACGGTGATGTCGCTGGTGGTGCTGCGCAGGCGCAGCCGCACCGACTGCTCCCCGCGCATCGGCGCCTCCCCCGCGCCGAGCTCGTTGTAGACGCGGCCGATGGTGGTCTGGACGTCCAGGTGGGCCGGCACCCCGCGCAGCACGCCGACCTCGACGGAGCCGACCGCGGTCAGCGCCTCCACCTCGCCGTTCTCGACGTGCGCCAGCCGGATCCGGCCGTTCGCGGTCTTGGCGCTGACCCCGGCGCCGGCGAAGTCGACCTCGATGTCGCCGTTGGAGTTGGCGACCCGGACGTCGCCGTCGACGCGGCCGAGGTGGCTGGTGCCGTTGGTGTTCTTCACCACCGCCTCGCCGCCGACCCGGTGCACCCGCACGTTCCCGGAGCTGGTCTGCACCTCGGCGCGCCCGGCGACGCGGCCCACGTCGATCTGGCCCATCGCGGTCTTGACCACGAGCGAGGCGGCCTGCTCCACGCTGATCTCGCCGAAAGCGGTGTCCAGGCGCACGTCGCCGAAGCCGCCGCCGAGGTCGAAGTCCCCGAACGGGCTGGTGGCGCGGACGCTGGACCCGGTCGGCAGCTCGATCCGGATCGCCACGCTCTCGGACTTCTTGCCGGACGTGTACCACTTGGGCTTGTGCCCGACGATCTGGAGCCGGCCGTCGTCGAACGAGACGCGCGTGGCTTCGGCGGCGCGGACGTCGTTCGGGTTGTTCGGGTCGGCCGGCCGGACGTCGACGACGGTGTCGGTCCGGTCCGAGGCGACGATGGTGACGTTGCCGACGCCGAGGTCGAGGGCGGCGGTGATGGGGGCGGGCGTGGCGAAAGTGGGCATGACGGATCCTTCTCTCGATGCTCGATGCTGTGAGCTGCGGTGATTGGTACTCGGCCGCCGGACGGGCGGCCGCGACTGTTTCTCAGGCGGCTGTTTCGCCGACTCTCGGGCGGCTGTCCCGCCGCCCGCTCAGCGGGCCCAGCCGGACAGGCTCTGCCCGGTGGTGATGGTGGTGCGCGGCTGCTTCGGGCGGCGCTCGTTCTCCAGTGCCGCGGCGGCGGCGCGCACCAGCCAGTTGTTGACGGAGAAGCCGAGCGCGTCGGCCGCCTCCTCGACCCGCGACTTCAGGTGCGCGGGCAGCCGGAGGTTGATGCGCACCATCTGGCCGTCGTCGTCCTCCGGCGCGCTGGGCAGCTGCACCTGCGCCACCGAGGCGGCCTCCTCCTCAACGGGCTCGGCGGGCGCCGGGGCGGCCGCGGCCAGCCCGGCCACCACGAACTCCGGGTCGGCGCCGCGCAGCCGCACCTCGACCGACCCGGGGGCCAGCTCGGCGGTGATCTCCTCCGCGGCGGCGCTCAGCGCCTGGAGCAACGTCAGCCGGATGGCGGCTTCCAGCGGCGACGTCAGCCGCTCGGCGAGCTCCAGCGCCGCCGCACCGCCGGCCTCCGCGACGGTCAGCAGCTCGGAACGCACTCCGGCCACGTAGGGATTCAACTTCATGGCACCACTATGGCACCATTTTTGGTGCCACGCAAGAAGAAGTGGTGCCACTCTTGGCTCAGAGTGGCACCATTGCAGGTGAGACGTGGTGCCACGATGGCACCAACTAGCGCCGCATGCTGGTCGGCAACCCCTCAGGCCGCGTCCAGAAACGCCAAAACCGCCAGCACCCGGCGGTTCCCGTCGAGATCCGGCAGCAGCCCCAGCTTGGCGAAGATCGTGTTGATGTGGTTGCTGACGGCCTTCTCCGTGATCACCATCCGCGCGGCGATCCCCGCGTTGGCGTGTCCCTCGGCCATCGCCGCCAGGACCTCGCGCTCGCGCTTCGTCAGGCTCCCCAGCCGCTCGTCCCGCGACCGGCGCGCCAGCATCTGCGCGACCACCTCGGGGTCCATCGTGGTCCCGCCGTCGGCGACGACCCTCACCGCCGCCACGAACGACCGCACGTCCGAGACCCGGTCCTTCAACAGGTAGCCGATCGCGCCGGCCCGGTCGGACAGCAGTTCCCTGGCATACAGCGGCTCGACGTGCTGCGACAGGATCAGCACCGGCAGGCCGGGCAGCCGGCGCCGGGCTTCCAGCGCGGCCACCAGCCCCTCGTTCTTGAACGTCGGGGGCAGGCGGATGTCGGCCACGGTGACGTCCGGCCGGTGCGCCACCAGCGCGGCCAGCAGGTCCGGCCCGGTCTCGACGGCCGCCACCACCTCGAAGCCGTGCGCCGACAGCAGCCGGACCAGGCCGTCCCGCAGGAGGGCCTGGTCCTCGGCGAGCACTACGCGCACGGCATCTCCAAAGTCACCACCGTCGGCCCCCCGACCGGACTGTCCACCGTCACCACGCCGTCGAACGCCGCCAGCCGGCGCCGCATGCCCGACAGCCCCTGCCCGTTCGCGACGTCCGCGCCGCCGACGCCGTCGTCCCACACCTCGGCGGTCACCCGCCCCTGCGCGCCCCGCGCGCCGCCGCCGGTCGGCCCGAGCACCAGGATCCGGGCGTGGTTCGCCTGGCTGTGCTTCAGAACGTTGGCCAGCGCCTCCGCGATCGCGAAGTACAGCGCCGACTCGCGCGGCGCGGGCAGGCGCTCGTCCATGTCGTACCGCACCTCCACCGGGATCGGCGAGGAGTACACCAGCGCCCGCAGCGCGTCCTCCAGCCCGCGCTCGGCCAGCACCGGCGGGAGGATCCCGCGCACCAGCGAGCGCAGCTCGGCCAGCGCGTCGCCGCTGTGCCGACGCGCCTCGGCCAGCAGCGCGATCGCCTGCTCCGGGTGCTCGCGCACCAGGTCCTCGGCCATGCCCAGGCTCAGGCCGACGGCGGCCAGCCGGGCCTGCGCCCCGTCGTGCAGGTCGCGCTCGATGCGGCGCAGCTCGGCCTGCGCGTCGTCGGTGGCGTGCTCCCGGGTCTCGGTCAGGGTGCTGATCCGCTCGCTGGCGTCTCCGGGCGCCAGCAGCGACCGGGCCACCAGGGCCTGGGCCCGGATCAGCGGACGCCCGGCGAACGGCGCCAGGGCCAGCGCCGGCAGTCCGAAGGCCAGGCCGAAGGGCCAGAACGCGGCGCCGCTCAGCGCCAGCGCCGGGACCGAGAGCAGCCCGAGCACGCCCCAGCCGGCCAGGGTCGCCGGCAGCAGCCCCAGGGCCAGCCCCACCGGCACGTTGACCAGCAGCCACAGCAGGTCCCGCCAGGTCGCCGGGTCGCCGAGCAGCCAGGGCAGCTGCCCGCGGCCGGCCCGCGGCAGGTAGGGCTCGGCGATCTCGACGCCGCTCCACTCCCGGGCGATCCGCCGCTGCGCCCCGGCCAGCCCCCGCGTCATGGCGACGGCCGGCCGCAGCAGGGCCGCGCCGACGCCCAGCGGCAGCAGCGCCACCGCGAGGACGGTGAGCACCAGCAGCGGGATCCCCGCCAGCAGCGACACCGGGGCGATCACCAGACCCCGCCACGCGGCCTGGCCGGCGACGGAGGCACGCACGCGCCACACCTCGCCGCGCCCCGCGGGCGCCGATGTGTCCCCGACCATCCACCTCACCCCTTCGTCCCTCGACATTAGCGGTACCTATCCGCCCAACGCGGCAAGCGCCGGAGTCCGCAGCGCCTTGCGGCCCGCGCCCAGGCA
This sequence comes from Catenulispora yoronensis, assembly GCF_039531695.1. Taxonomy (NCBI): domain Bacteria; kingdom Bacillati; phylum Actinomycetota; class Actinomycetes; order Catenulisporales; family Catenulisporaceae; genus Catenulispora; species Catenulispora yoronensis. The sequence goes on along the minus strand of NZ_BAAAQN010000054.1, from coordinate 54,571 downwards.
GGCCCCCAGGGTCACGACGACGATCACGGCCGTCACCCCGAGGAACACCCCGATGCCCTGCTCCGGCAGCCAGCCGCCGGTCCGGGCGTAGTTGAACGGCAGGACGCCGGCCAGGGCCGCGATCGTGCCGAACACCAGTCCGGCCGCCAGCACCGCGAGCGACTCCCAGAGCAGCGAGCGCCGCACGTCCCCCGGGGTGTCGCCGATGAGCCGGCGCTGTCCGAACTCGCGGCGCCGGTGCAGGGTGCCGGCCACGGCCACGTTGGCGACGACGACCACGGCGAACAACGCGATCATGCCGGTCACGAGGAAGCTCAGGGTCTGCACGCCCTTGTCGTCGGCGGACTGGGTCAGGTGCGCGGCGCGGGTGGCGTCGTCCTGGATGAACTGCTCGTACAGCGCGCCGTTGGCGAGCGCGACGAACAGGATGACGGGCATCAGGATCCCGGCCGCCTGGCGCGAGTGCTGCCGCAGCTCGGCCGCGGCGAGGTAGCCGCCGGTGCCGCGCATGAGCGGGCCGAGCACGGCGGCGGTGGCGCGGATCAGCCAAGGCGCCAGCACGGCGAGCCCGAGGGCGGTGAGGATGCAGGCCTGGCCGGCCACGGACATGGTCTCGTAGCCGCCGTCCTTCATCATGGTCGCGACCATCGCCGCGGCGTTGCCGCCGAGGATCAGCAGCACGGCGGCCCAGATCAGGCGCTTGCGGCCGAGGCCGCGATCGTCGATGGCCGAGGCCACCAGGGAGGCGGCGGTGCTCTGTTTGGCGGCGCGGCGGCCGGCCGCGTAGGCGGCGATCAGCGCGGCGACCACGATGTCGCCGAACCCGATGCCCAGGGCCAGGGCGCCGAAGCGGTAGGCGACGCCGTCGGCGACCTGGTGGCTGGACTTCAGCGCGGCCAGCACGGTCCGGCCCAGGAGCATCCCGGCCGGGGTGGCCGGGACCGCCGAGACCACCAGCAGCGTCACGGTCTCGGCCAGGACCATGCGGCGGATCTGGCCGGGCAGCGCGCCGGCCGCCTTGAGCAGGGCGATCTGCCGTTCCCGCTGGCGCACCGCCAGGGTCAGCGTGGCGGCGGTGCCGAAGGCGATGATGAGCGCGCCCCAGCCGCCGATGACCAGGGCCATGGTCTGCATGCTCTTGCGGTCGGCGGAGGAGACGCCGGCGGCGGCGCCGGTCTCGTAGAGGGAGGCGAAGCCGGTGAGGATGGCACCGCCGAGGAAGAGGTTCAGGAACGAGGCGAGGAACATCGCCGGGGTGCGCCGCAGGGTGCTGAAGGTGACGGTCCGCATGTCAGGCCACCGCCTTGCGGGGCCGGAACGCGGCCATCCGGGCGGCGACGCCGGCCGCCTCGGGGGCCTGCAGCTCGTCGACGATCCGGCCGTCGGCCAGGAACAGGACCCGGTCGGCGTAGGCGGCGGCGACCGGGTCGTGGGTCACCATCACCACGGTCTGCCCGAACTCCCGCACCGATTCCCCGAGCAGCGTCAGCACCTCGGCGGCGCGAGCGGAGTCCAGGGCGCCGGTGGGCTCGTCGGCGAACAGCAGCGCCGGGCGGGTGACGATGGCGCGGGCGATGGCCACCCGCTGCTGCTCGCCGCCGGACAGCTCGGCCGGGCGGTGGTCCAGCCGGTCGCCGAGGCCGACGCGGTCGAGCACCTCGCGGGTGTGGCGCTTGGCGACCGGGCTCCCGGCGATCCGGGCCGGCAGCAGGACGTTCTGCCACACGGTCAGGGTCGGCAGCAGGTTGAAGGCCTGGAACACGAAGCCGATGCGGCCCCGGCGGAAACGGGTCGCGGCGGTCTCGTCGGAGGTGTCGAGCTGCTGCCCGCCGACCAGGATCCGGCCGCTGTCGGCCGGCTCCAGGCCGGAGGCGGTGTTCAGCAGGGTGCTCTTGCCGGAGCCGGAGGGCCCCATCACGGCGGTGAAGGTGCCGTAGGGCAGCGCCAGGCTCACGTCGTCCAGGGCGGTGACGCGCACGCGCTCGCCGTAGGTCTTGCTCACCGATTCCAGACGCAGGGCGTCTTCCATGGCTGTCATGCCTTCCAGGCTCCCGGGAAGCGGGCGCCGAAACAGGGGTGCCAGCACCTGTCTTCGTGATGGTCCCCGGGAGTCGATGGATCATCCCATGAGCTGATGAATCCGGCATCAGACACTTCTCGCCCTTATCCCCACACCGCTGCCCAGGATGTGAAGATGTGGCTCATGCCACACACCCCCGGCACCCAGGACACCGGCCGCCGCGCGCCGGCCCGGCGCGGACGGCCGAAGCCTCCCACTCCGGCGGCGCACGTCCTCGCGCTGCTGCTGCTCGCCCCGTTGATCGGGGTGTTCCTCGGCGGTGCGGCGTTCGTGCTGCTGTGCGTCGCGGCCGCGGCCTTCGCGGCGGTGCGGGTCCGGCCGGCCGGGCTGTGGTGGGTGCTGCCCGCGGCGCCGTTGGCGATCTGGACGGTGAGCGTGGGCCGGGAGCTGCTGGACACCTCGGGGGACGGCACGAAGCAGGCGGTGGCGGTCGTGCACGGCATGATCGACGCCTTCCCCGCCATGGCGCTGGCGCTCGCCGCCGCCGCGCTGGTCGCGGTGGTCCGGCGGACCACGGGACGCCGGGGGTCGGTCGGTGCCTGAGAGCAAGTCCGGGAGCGGCCGCGGACGGAAGGACGGCGACCGCGGCGGTAGCAATGGCAGGAACAGCAAGAGCAGCAGGAGCAGCAGGAACGGCGGCAGCGGCAAGAGCGGCGTCGCCGGCAAAAGCGGCCAGGCCGGCCAGGGCGGCAGGCGTACGGCCGGCAGCCCGCCGCGCAGCCCGCGTCTTCAGCCCCCTTACGACCTCGCCCCGCATGCGCCGTCCTATCCGCATCCGCCGGCCTATCCGCGGGCGCAGGACGAGCTCCGCTACCGGCGTCCCCAGGGCGGGGCCGACCCCGGCGGAGGCCGGCCGGTCCCGCCCCGCGCCGGCCGCGCCACCGTCGCCGCCCGCGCCCTGCTCGGCTCGGCCTCGGCGGTGGCGCTGCTGGTCAGCGGCGCGACCTGGGCGGCGTACCACAACCTGACCTCCGGCCTGCTGACCTCCGACGCGATCAACGCGATCCGCTCCGGCGAGAAGGGCTACGTCGCCCCGCACCTGGACGGCTCGGTCAACCTGTTGCTGATCGGCCTGGACTCGCGCAAGGACATGGACGGCAACGACCTGCCGACCGACTTCGTGGAGCAGGAGCTGCACGCCGGGTCCTCGGAGATCGGCGGCTACAACACCAACGTCCTGATCCTGATGCACATCCCCGCCGACGGCGGCCGGGTGACCTCGTTCTCCATCGCGCGCGACGACTACGTCGAGGAGCCCGGCGGCGACTCCAGCGTCGGCGAGATCCCGGACCTGGGCATGCACAAGATCAAGGAGGCCTACGGCCGGGCCAAGGGCATCGCCGAGCAGCGGCTGAAGGACTCCGGGATGTCCGACAAGGCGCAGATCGAGAAGGTCAGCCGGGAGGTCGGCCGGGAGTCCACGATCCGCGCGGTGCAGCTGCTCACCGGCGAGCACGTGGACCACCTGGCGGAGATCAACCTGCTGGGCTTCTACGACATCGCCAAGGCCGTGGGGCCGATCGAGGTGTGCCTGAACCACCCGGTCGACGACCCGATCGAGGACGGCGCCGGCACCGGCCTGAAGCTGCCGGCCGGCTACTCCCAGCTCGACGCCCCGACCGCGCTCCAGTTCGTCCGCCAGCGCTTCCACCTGCTGCGCGGCGACTTCGACCGGAACCGGCGGCAGCAGGCGTTCCTGTCCTCGGTCATGCACAAGCTGCGCGACGACGGCGTGATCGGCGACCTGGGCCGGATGCGGGACCTGTTCGACGTGGTGAAGAAGGACCTGGTCATCGACGACGCCTGGGACGTGCTGGACTTCGCCACCCGCGCGCAGAACCTGACCGCCGGCAACGCCGACTTCCGGGAGCTGCCGATCACCGGGCAGCCGGTGCTGCCCGGGGACGGGTCGGTCAACACGGTGAACCCGTGGCAGATCCGGCGGATCGTGACCTCGGCGTTCGGGGACGTGCAGACCGATCCGCGCGACGCCCTGGACCCGAACGGGGACGGACCGGGGACGGGACCGACGGACGGGGCGTCTTCCCCTTCACCCTCACCTTCGCCTTCGCCCTCGAACACCGATCGCGATCCCGGAACGCCGACCGCACCGCACGCCACCGGAATCGCGTTGTTGGTGCCGGCGCCCCCGACCCCGTCCGCGAACTCCGCCGCCCCGCACACCGTCGTCGACGTCTACAACGCCACGCCCACCCGCGGCATGGCGACGTCGGTCGCCGACCTGCTGGCCGCCGCGGGCTGGCCGGTGGACAAGACCGGCGGCTGGGCGGCCCAGAACCACACCACCATCCTGTACGGCAAGGGCGCGGCCAAGGCCGCCGACCAGCTCGCGGAGAAGCTGGGCGTCGCCGCGCTCCCGGCGCCGTCGGCCCGCACCGCCGCCGGCCACGTGGTGGTCCGCATCGGCGCCGACTACGTCCCGCCGGCCGACCCCGGCGCGAACCCGGACGACCCCTCCGCGACCGCGTCCCCGGCGCAGCCGTCCCCGCCTCCCGGCATCGCCATGGACAACGGGATCACATGTGTGAACTGACGATCTTGTGGAAGAAAGGTGTCGAAACACCCATTCCACACCATCACGAGAGCGGGGAACGACAATGGGCTGCGGCTGCCTGCTGGCGCTGTTCGGATCAGCGTTCCCCCGGCTCGCCCTCCTGTTCACGTGGCTGTTCACCGACCGCGTGGCCGTCGCGTTCCACCACGGCTGGCTCGCCCCGCTCGCCGGCCTGGTCTTCCTGCCCTTCACGACCTTGTTGTACGTGCTCGTCTACGCCCCGGTGCGCGGCGTCACCGGCTTCGGCTGGTTCCTCGTGATCCTGGGCTTCCTGTGCGACCTCAGCTCGTACGGCGCAGGCGCGCGGGGCCGCCAGCAGCAGACGGCAAGGCGATAGCGGCCAGCGCCACGGCACCGAGCACAGCGACCGCACCGCAGACGCCGTTCCAGCCGAAGGCCGAATAGGCTCGCACCCCGAGCCACGAGCCCGCGCTCCCACCGAGGAACGCACAGGTCATGTAGGCCGTGTTCAGCCGCGCGCGCATCTCCGGGCGCAGCGCGAAGATCCGCGCCTGGTTGGCCACCTGGCCGGACTGCACCGCGACGTCCAGTCCGAGCATGCCGACGCCGAGGCCGATCAGCCCGACCACGCCTCCGGCGGTGCCGATCAGCAGAACGGCCGCCGCCGCCAGGACCCCGACCATCGCGCGCCGGTTCACGACGTCCGGCCCGAGCCGGTCGGCGACCCGGCCCGCGCGCCGGGTCGCGACCATGCTCCCGGCGCCGACCAGCGCCAGGATCCCGACCGCCGGCGTGCCCAGGTGGTAGCGCGGACCGGTGACGTGCAGCGCGATCGCGGTCCACGCCGCGCTGAACCCGGCGAACGCCAGCACCTGGTAGCCGCAGGACCGGCGCAGCAGCGGCTCCGAGCGGAACAGCCGGACCGAGGTCGCGAGCAGCGCCGGATACCGCTCGCCGGTGCTCGGGGCCGTCGGCGGCAGGAAGGCGGCCGTCGCCGCCGACAGCGCGAGGGCCACGGCGGCGGCGATCAGGTACGGCGCGCGCCAGCCGAGCCAGGCGCCGAGGACGCCGGAGAACGTCCGAGCCAGCAGGATCCCGCCGATCAGGCCGGACAGCAGGGTGCCGGTGACCTCGCCGCGCCGCTCGGGCTCGGCCAGGCCGGCGGCCATCGGGATCAGGATCTGCGGCACGACCGTGGTCAGGCCGATCAGGACGCTGGCCGCGGCCAGCAGCGGCAGCGCCGTCGCCGCGCCGGCCAGGGCCAGGGCGCCGGCGGTGAGCAGCAGCAGGGTCGGGACCAGCCGGCGGTGGCGGAGGCGGTCGCCGAGCGGCACGAGCAGGAAGATCCCGGCCGCGTAGCCGACCTGGGAGCAGGTGGTGACCAGGGCGGCGGAGGACTTGCCCACTCCCAGGCCGCTCGCTATCAGCGGGCTGATGGCCTGCGGGAAGTAGATGTTGGCGACGGCCACGCCGCAGGCCAAGGACAGCAGGAACAGCAACGGACGGGTCAGCAAGATCCCCCCTGAAGGAACCGGTTCAACTGGTTCCATCACCGTACACCAGTCAAACCGGTTCCGGGTTAGACTCGCCGGGTGAGCGCTCCCGACCCCCGCACCGACCTCCGCACCGATTTCCGCACCGGCTCCGGCCGCGTCTGCCTCGACTTCATCAGGACTTTGCGATGGCGGGGATCGGCGGACGAGGTCGAGGAGCTCGACACCGCCGAGGCCCTCGGCGCGTGGGTCGCGCAGCTGGGCCCGTACTCCCCCGGCGCGGCCGTCCCAGTGCCGCCGCCCCGCACGGTGCTCGCCGCGCGCCGAACGCGCGAAGCCGTCCACACGCTGCTCAAAGCGGCCCGGACCACCGGGGCCGCCGACTGTCCGCCCGAAGCCAGGGCCCTGCTCAACCAGGTCGCCGCCGCGCCGACCCCGCACCCGGTGCTCGACGCCGACGGCACCGTGACCCACTCCGCCGACGACCCCGTCGCCGCGCTCCTGGCCCTGATCGCCCGCGACGCCCTGGACCTGGCGACCTCACCGCTGCTGTCCCGGGTCCGCGACTGCGCCGGCCCGAACTGCGGCGCCTGGTTCCTCGACACCTCGCGGCCGGGGACCCGCCGCTGGTGCTCCATGGACCGCTGCGGCAACCAGGCGAAGAAAAGCACGTGGCGCAGCAAGCACGCCGCGGACGGCGGAGCCTCGGCCCGCCGCGCGTGAGTGCGGCCCCGCCCGAGGACGGGACCGCACTCACCAACCGGGATCAGAACCCGTCAACGCCGCCGCATCAGCTCTGCCGCAACGCCGGCATCGGGATCGGCACGTTGAACGTCGACGCGCCCACGCCCACCCCGCCCTGACACGTGTTCGGCGGGTCGGTCGTCACGCCCTTGGTGGCGGGCTTCTCGGCGGCCCAGAACATGAATCCCAGCATCCCGGCCGTGGTCCCGGCGCCGTCGGGCGCCGCCGACTGGACCCAACCGCCCGCCGCGTTCTGCACCGACGCGCCGAAGTTCGTGCACTCGGGCCGCACCGAACCGCCCTCGGCGATGTAGAGGCTCCCGGTGAACTTCGCCGGCGCCAGCGGCGGAATCGGCGGGCTGTACTGCGGTTTGCCCGCCAGGTGCTCCTGCCAGTTCGACTCCGCCGAGCTCGCGTTCGGCTGCTTGCTCGGCACCATCGCGTTCGCGTAGTCGAGCACCGGGCTGTCGGTCCGCAGCCAGTTCGCCGTCGCGTACTGGTCCAGCCCCACCAGCCAGCGGTCGCCGGCCGCCACGTCGATCGTCAGGCGCGCCGTCGGGTCGGCGCCGGTGGCGTCGTACGGATGCGCGGCGCGGTAGGCGCTGACGAAGCTCTGAAGTCCGGTCAGGTTGGGATTGGAGCTGTTCTCATAGTCGATCTCCATTCCGACCCCTAGTTGACCGGCGAGCGCGGCCGCCTTCTGGCCGAGCAGCGTGCCGTTCTGACTCAGGGCCGAATCCCAGGCGGACACGTAGGTGATGCCGCCGATCGACAGCATCACGCGCACTCCGTGGCTGGTGAAGTAGTTCACCACGGCCGGAGTCATGCCGTTCGGGACGCCGTTGGTGTCGCCGGAGTCGTTGGTGCCGTTCAACAGCTTCAGGGGATTGACGAAGCTGAGGACGACGACGTTGACCGACGGATGCCCGTCCCCGCGGTCGATGAGCCAGTGGTTGTTGGTGTCGAAGTCGGCCATGTTTCGGACCGAGCCCCACAGGCAGGCGTCGTTGGAGCAGTGCCATGCCCCGTAGACCTGAAGGGGGGTGCCGGTCGCGGCAGTTCCGGTCGCGGCAGTTCCGGTCGCGGCAGTTCCGGTCGCGGTGGCGGCGGCCGCGCCCGGGGCGACGGCCCCGGCGACGAGGACCACCACGGCGGCGAGCAGTCTGAGACCTCTGAGGCGTGCGCGCAATTGACGCTCCCTGACATGCGGCCCGGTGCGATGTGGTCCACACCATCGATCGCAGGGCTCGAACTGTCAAGGCGGCGCCGACCCCGGCGGGTTACGCCCGGGTTACCGACGAGTAGATGGCCGGCTCGAACGGGACGGCACAATTGCCGCCCCGCACCTCCCCCGGCTCCGGCTAGGGTCTCCCTTGTCCTGCCCTTGACCCGCGCAACGCCCTTGACCGTGTTTCAGGGCGTTGTTACGGTCCGCGATGTACCCAACCCCGCAGTAGTACTGCCCACCTTAGTACTGGCCGTCTTAGCGGCCCGGGGTGAAATCCGCGTGCGTTCCGTGTCGACCCCTGCCCGAAAAGCGGGCCGGGGGCGGTCGCGCGCGAAAACCGCACGGTCCCAATCGTCCCACAACGACAGGAGACTCCGTGTCCCACCTGCCATCCGGCAGAACCCGCCGGGTCCTGCTGCGCACCGGCTCCGCGCTGGTCGGCGTCCTCGCCCTGGTGACCCTGGGCTCGGCGGCGCCGGCCTCGGCGGCACCGGTCCCGGCGGCACCGGTCCCGGCGGCGCAGTCGGCCGCCGCGAGCGGCGTCAGCACAGCGAGCACGTCCCAGGTGCCCGCCGTCAACGTCTGCGACCAGCACGTCGCCCCGCACCACGCGGCCTGCCTGGCGCTGCGCCGCACCGACAAGCTGCCGAACACCGGCCTGGCGCTGTCGCCGAACGCGACACCGTCCGGCTTCGGCCGCACCGACCTGCTCTCGGCCTACAGCCTGCCGTCCTCCGGCGGCTCGGGCCAGACGGTCGCGATCGTCGACGCGCAGGACGACCCGAACGCCGAATCGGACCTGGCGACCTACCGGTCGACCTACGGCCTGCCGGCGTGCACCACGGCCAACGGCTGCTTCCGGAAGATCGACCAGAACGGCGGCACCAGCTACCCGGCCGCCGACACCGGCTGGGCCGGGGAGATCTCCCTGGACGTCGACATGGTCTCGGCCGTCTGCCCGAGCTGCCACATCCTGCTCGTCGAGGCCAGCTCGGCGAACATGAACGACCTGGGCACCGCGGTGAACCAGGCCGTGGCGCAGGGCGCGAAGTTCGTGTCCAACAGCTACGGCGGCAGCGAGGACGGCTCCGAGTCCTCGTCCGACTCCAGCTACTTCCACCACCCCGGCGTGGCGATCACCGCCTCCTCCGGTGACGGCGCCTACAGCGCCGGCACCGAGTACCCGGCGTCCTCGCAGTACGTCACCGCGGTCGGCGGCACCTCGCTGAGCCGCAACTCCAGCACCCGCGGCTGGACCGAGTCGGTGTGGAAGACCTCCTCCTCCGAGGGCGCCGGCTCCGGCTGCTCCTCCGACGTGTCCAAGCCGACCTGGCAGAAGGACACCGGCTGCACCAAGCGCATGGTCGCGGACGTCTCGGCGGTCGCCGACCCGGCCACCGGCGTCGCGGTCTACCAGACCTACGGCGGCAGCGGCTGGGCGGTCTACGGCGGCACCTCGGCGTCGTCCCCGATCATCGCCTCGGTCTACGCGCTGGCCGGCACCCCCGGCTCCTCGGACACCCCGGCGTCCTACCCCTACGCGCACACCGGCAGCCTGTACGACGTCACCAGCGGCAACAACGGCTCGTGCTCGCCGTCCTACTTCTGCACCGCCGCCGCCGGCTACGACGGTCCGACCGGCCTGGGCACGCCCAACGGCCTGACCGCCTTCACCTCCGGGGGCACCAGCAGCGAGACCGTGACCGTCACCAACCCGGGCAGCCTGTCCGGTGTGGTCGGCACCGCGGTGTCCAAGCAGATCAGCGCCACCGACTCGGCCGGCAAGGCGCTGACCTACTCGGCGACCGGCCTGCCGGCCGGCCTGTCGATCAGCTCCTCGGGCCTGATCAGCGGTACCCCGACCACCGCCGGGACCTCCAGCGTGACGGTGACCGCGTCCTCGGGCACGGCCAGCGGCTCGACCACCTTCTCCTTCACCATCACCTCCTCCGGGGGCGGCGGCTGCACCGCGGCGCAGCTGATCGGCAACGGCGGCTTCGAGACCGGGGCGGCGGCCCCCTGGACGCTGAGCAGCGGCGTCCTGAACAACTCGGCCTCGGAGCCGGCGCACGGCGGCTCGTGGGACGCGTGGTTCGACGGGTACGGCACCACCCACACCGACACCGCTTCGCAGTCGGTGACCATCCCGGCCACGTGCAGCAGCGCGACGCTGTCGTTCTTCCTGCACGTCGACACCAGCGAGACCACCACCAGCACCGCGTACGACAAGTTCACGGTGCAGGTGCTGAACTCCTCGGGCACCGTGCTCGGGACGCTGGCGACCTTCTCGAACCTGAACGCCGCCAGCGGGTACACCGTGCACTCGTACAACCTGGCGTCGTACATCGGGAAGACGGTGACGATCAAGTTCACCGGGACCGAGGACAGCTCGCTGCAGACGTCGTTCGTGCTGGACGACAACTCGCTGACCGTGAGCTGAGTCCGTAGCACGGAGAAAAACAGGGGCCTGGCTCTCCCGTCGGGGAGGGCCAGGCCTTCTCGTCGCCGCTACAGCGGATGCGGCACCAGGGCGATGCGGCCGGTGTCGAACACGCCGCGACTGGTGGTCTTGGGGCCGACGCGGATCACCGTGTAGAGGAAGCGCAGGACATCAGCACGGCGGCGCAAGGGGACGCGGGACCAGTGCAGCCCGGCGCCCGGGCCCGTGACGATGCCGTCGATCGCCGCAGCCGAGCGGACCACGACGCCGGCGTGCAAGGCGTCGTAGAGAGCCTGGTCCGCACGGTCGGAGCGGACAGTGCGATCCCGGTCGCCGACGAACTCTCCCGGACCGTCCGGCTCGCCGGGCGGCCCCAGGATGTCGGAGCGGCGATGGCCGACCATCGGCAGCGACGCGGCCCGCGCGGCGTCCCAGTGTTCGAGGATGCGGACGGCGTCCTGCTCCACGTGCCCCTCGAAAGATGCGGCCCCTATGGACCGCGCGCACTGCTCCGGAGGCTGGCCCCGGGTCGAGGCGCACGCGTACATGCGGTATCCGCCGACGATGGAACCGACCATGCTGTGGCCGCAGGCCAGGCATTCGACGAGACCGGTGAGCAGGTAATCGTGCCGCTGGACGGCCTCGGTGCCAGCGGTCGGGACGGCGCTGCCGAGGCTGGCGCGGGCACTGATACCGGTGCCGCTGTTGGCCGCCATCGACACGGATACCAACTCGGAAGCGCGGCCGGCGCGGAGTGCGTGCGCGCGTTCCCAGTCCTCGACCCTGACGCAGGGCTCCCAGGCCCCTTGCAGGTACTCGCCGTCCTCGCCCCGCACCTGCCCGCGGAAGACGCGGATCCCCGCGTAGCGCGGTGCGTCCAGAATCCGAGCCACGCCGCCGACGGTCCACGCGGACCCCAGCGACGTCGGCACCTCGCGGGCATTGAGATCCAACGCGATGGCACGCAGCGTCTCGCCCTCCAGGAACCGGGCGAAGACCTCGCGGACCACCTTCGACTCGGCGGGGATCAGCGCTCCCATCCCGGCCTCGTACCCGAAGGCGCGGCGGCCGCCGCCGTGCGGCCGGCCGGCCGCCGCCGCGTCCTGGTGCGCGGCCCGGGACGCTCGCGACACCGCCTGCGCCGAGCGGGTGGCCGCCGAGGCGCGGTCGAACAGCGCGCCGCGGTCGCTCGGGTCCGTCAGGTTCCACGCGTCGCCGACGCTGTGCAACTCGACTCCCCGCCGATCGGCGGCGCTCAGCAGCTTGGCCAGATCACCGGCCCGCTGCCGGACCAGGGCACCGGGGCTGTCGATGATCAGAGCCTTGATCCGCCCGCGCTCGACGGCCACCAGCAGCGCGTCCCACCCGGGACGCGCGCCCTCGGGCTTCCACACCGCGCGCGCCGTGTCCGCGAACACGGCCGCCGAGGCCACCTCGATCGCGTGCGCCCGCGCGTACTCCCGACAACGCTGCTCGCGGCGATCGACGGTGCTCTGGTCGTCGTCGTCGATGTGGGGGACACAGCAATAGATCCCCGCCGCGGGAAGCATCCCTCCCGGATCGTCCATAAAGGGAATCTACTACGCCGCATAGGAGATAGGGAGACCCCCTTCTTGCCACGACCTCGTCACACGTCGTGAAAAACGGTTCGTTCAGGCCGATTTCGGCGGACTGTCCGGCGGGCCGGGTGCCGACGGAGTGGCCGGCGTGTCAACAGGCGTCGTAGTAGGCGCCACAGTTCGAGACCAGCATTTACGCTGATCACCATGACCGACACGGGGAGTGAGGCGGTCGCGGGCGGGAGCGGCTTCGGCCTCCTGTTGCGGACGCTGCGGCGCGAGCGCCGCGTCAGCCAGCTGGAGCTGTCCTCCAGCAGCGGCGTGTCCACGCGGCACCTGAGCTTCATCGAGACGGGCCGCAGCCGGCCGAGCCGGGAGATGGTGGCCCTGCTGGCCGCGAATCTCGGGCTGCCGAGGCGCGAGCGCAACACGATGCTGGTCGCGGCGGGGTTCGCGCCGGAGATCGACCAGTGGAGCTGGTACCTCCCGGAGATGGCGGCGGCTCCGGAGGTGACGCAGCGGATGCTCGACAAGCACATGCCGTTTCCGGCCATGGTCACCGATCCGACCCGGTCCGTCGTGGCGAAGAACGCAGCCCTCGCGGTGTTCTCGGATCTGGTCGATCCGGAGGTGACCCTCGACCCGAACGTGTTTCGGCTGACGTTGCACCCGAACGGCCTGGCGCCGCATTTGGTCAACTATGGCCAAGTAAGAAGGTATTTGGTGGACGTGCTGCGGCACATGGCGTTGACGGCTGCGAATCCGCGGTTGGACGCGTTGTTGGCCGAGGTGGAGGGATATCCGGCGCCACGAGGCAGGCGTTGGGGCAATGAGGTGGAGGCGGCAACGGGGGCGGGAACAGTCGGTGTGACGGGGATGCCCTCAGTCCCGGCGCTGTTGTGGAGGGACGGCGTGGTGCTGGGGTTCTTCGGCGTCATCGCGACGTTCTGTAGCGTCGCGGACACGACGGTCACGCCGCTGAATCTGGAGACCATGTACCCGGCCGACGAGAAGACCGAGCGGCTGCTGCGGCGGTGGTATGGAGATAGTGAATGCGAACCCTGATCCAGGACTTGGTGCCCATCGCCTACGGCCAGCTCTATGTGGAGAGCGAGCACGGAGACGAGCCCCAGGCGTGGGAGTCCATGGGCGGGCAGCAGAACGGCCTGTTGGGCGCGGCCATTCCCGGGGCCCTGTTCCTGATCACGGGGACTCATACCGGTCGGGTCCCGTTCACCGTCGAACTCCATGATGCCGAGCCGCCGCTGAGCGCGGAGTGGGAGGAAGTCGTCGAGGCGCCGTTCCACCCGCTGGGCCGGACAGTGGTGGTCACCTGGGGCGATGGACCGGCGTGGGAGCTGGAGCTGGCCGACATCGACTACCGCGTCCGGTACAGCGCGAGCGGGATGGACGAAGCCAAGGAGCACGAACTTCTCGCTCTCTCCGACGATCCCCCAGTGATCGACCGCTATCTGCTCCAGTTCTGGCCCGCGCCGCCCGCACCCGACTCGGTGGTCCGTCGGACCAGCCAGTCGGCGGCCTATTGGCACGACCACGCCCTCCGGCAGCCCGCGCCGCCAACTCCGGAGGAGAAGGCCGAGGCGGAACGGGTCGCGGCCGAGGCGGCGCGGGCGGAGCAGGAGCAGCGGTTCCTTGAGGCGGAGACACGGAACTGGGGCGGGCGCCTGCCCAGCGACCGGGTGCGAGCCCTGCCCGGCCAGGCTTCGGCCGGGGCCCGGCTCGACGGCGAGTTCGCCGACAGCTTGGCCGCGGCCGGGGCCGACGAGCAGGCGCGGGTGGCGCGGTGGATCGCACGCCGGGCGCTGGGTGAGGCGCGGCTGGACCGTGTGGACTGGATCAGCGAGGCGCTTGACGGACTGGACGGCGGCGGAGTGCTTCAGCTCCCTTCGATCGAGGATCGGGTGCTCTGGGACCGGCTGTGGTCCGAACCCGGCCTTCCGAACACGGTGGTGACGACCATGGACGGCCGCGTCGACAACTTCCGGCAGCAGGCCGCCGCTTTCCCCGCGCTGCTGGCGCTCAGGGCGAGCGATCCGTTGATCGGGGCGTTGGAGGCGTTGTGGGCGGCCGGCGCCACGTTCGGACACGGACGGACAGCGGAGTTGCTCAGCGAGGTGCGGGCGGCGTTTCCGGAGCTTTGAGCCCTGCCTCTCCGAACCCCGCCCTCTCGAACACGTCCGGCAGCGCGGAAGTCTGCGAAGGCGCGATGGTCAGGCGTCCCCTCCGCATCACCGCGACCCGCTGCGCCCGCCGCGCGATCGCGTTGTCGTGCGTCACCAGCACGACGGTGAGTCCCCGCGACCGCCAGCGCTGTTCGAGCAGGTCGATGATCTCGGCGGCGGTGTCCTCGTCGAGGTTGCCGGTCGGTTCGTCGGCGAGCAGGACTCGCGGCTCCTTCACCAGGGCGCGGGCGATGGCCACGCGCTGCTGTTGCCCGCCGGAGAGCTCGGAGGGCAGGTGGGTGGCGCGGTCGGACAGGCCGACAGAGTCCAGGGCCTCCGCTGCCCGGCGGCGTCGCTCCGACGAGCGGATCCCCAGCGGTACCAAGGCCGCTTCGACGTTCTCCTGAGCCGTGAGCGTCGGCAGGAGGTTGAAGAACTGGAAGACGAAGCCGATGGTCTCCGCGCGCAGTCGGGTGATACGGGTGTCCGGCATGCGGCTGAGGTCCTCGCCGGACACGAGGATCGAGCCGGACGTGGGGCGGCTGAGCCCGCCGAGGAGTTGCAGCAGGGTTGATTTGCCCTGGCCGGTGGGGCCTTTGACGGCCAGCCATTCGCCGTCGTCGATGGTCAGACTGACGTCGGTCAGAGCACTGACTCGCTTGCCGTTCGTCTGATAGTCCTTGGTGACCGCGGTGAGTCGATACATGTCTTTCCTCCTATTCCACGCGGGCCAGCGCCTCGGCCGGCCGCATCCGGGCGGCGCGCCAGCCGCCGGACAGGCCGGCGATCAGGGCGCCGGCGAGGGCCAGGCCGACCGCCAGGGCGACGGCGCCGGGCGACACCGACGCGGCGAGGTGCACGACCACGGACTGCACGCTGTCGGGCGCGTCGAAGCTGTGGGTGACCGGTGCGCCCCCTCCGGGTCCGCCTTGGATGGACATGCCCTGGACCGGCGCGGAGCCGGGGGACGCCGCCACGGCCGCCTTCAGCGCGGGCGCCACGGCCGTGATCACCGCCGCGCCGGCGAAGCCCAGCCCGATGCCCAGTGCCGCGCCGATGGCGCCGGTGACCACGGACTCGGCCATGATCTGCAGGGTGACGCGCCGGGTGCGCCAGCCGAGGGCCTTGAGCGTGCCGAACTCGCGCACTCGGCGGGACACCGAGGAGATGGTCAACAGGCTGGCCATCGCGAAGGCCACCGCCAGGACGGCGATCGACAGCCAGCGCCCGAGGTTGTCGGCCAGCTTCGCGGTGTCGGCGAGCGAGCCGGTGACCGCCTTGGACAGGCTGGACGCGGTGGTCACCGTGGCCCCGGGCAGCAGGGTTCTGATGGCGGCGGCGGCCGTGTCGACGTCGGCCGCGCTGGTCGCGCCGATGTAGACGGTGTTGACCTTGCCGGTGAACTTGGACAGGGCCTGAGCGCGGCTGAGCGGGATGTAGACGTCGCGCGGATTGCCGTTCTGCGGGACGTCGACGAGGCCGACGATGGAGAAAGCGTGACCGCCTACGGTGACGGTCCCACCGAGCTGGAGGCTGTTGGCGGCGGCGTAGTTCCGGCTGACCTCCGCGACATCGGCGTCGGCGTCCGCCGCGGACAGCGCACGTCCGGCGGACACCGTCGCGGTGGCCAACGGCCCCGGCGAGGTGCGGGAGGTGTCGACACCGCTGACGGCGGCCTGCTTCGGCGGCGTCATCGGCGGACCCTGTTCACCCGGCTTGGGCTGCGGCGGCAGGTCCATCTTCGTGTCCTGCAGGATCAGCGCGCCGGCCGCCGACGCCACTCCCTTCTGGGCCGCGATCGACGGGATCTTCGCGGCGTCCAGCAATCCCATGGACGGGCTGTCCAGGAAGTCGAGATGCTGCGCGGCGTCCGCGGGGGCGAGCTTCTGTCCGGGTCCGGCCGTGTCCTTGGACCACGGCACCGTGACGGAGATGTCCGTCCCGACGCCGTAGAGGCCCTTCAGCACGGACGTCTGCGCCTTGGCGGCCCCGGAGGACGCCGCCGAGACGCTGACCACCGTACCGATGGCGACCGCCAGGCCGAGCGCGGTGAAGACCGCCTGCTTCTTCCGGTGCCGCAGCTCGCGGCGCAGGTAGGTCACGGTGAACACCGGCCACCTCCGATCGAGGCGGGATCATGGTTGGTTTCCATGGCTCCGGTCTACGCGCCGCGCGGTTTCGCCCAGGTATCGCAGCGGGCGAAACCGCGCCGAAACCCGGGCTGCGGCATCCTGGGGGCATGCGGGTCCTGGTGATCGAAGACGACGAAGAGTTGGCCGGGGCGGTCGCCGCCGGGCTCCGGCGCTCCCGGATGGCCGTGGACATGTGCCACGACGGCGCCACGGGCCTGCGAAGCGCGCTGGACACCGACTACGACGTGGTCGTGCTCGACCGCGACCTGCCGGAGCTGCACGGCGACGACGTGTGCGCCGAACTGGTCGAGGCCGGCCGCCGCTGCCGGATCCTGATGCTCACGGCCGCGGCGTCGGCCGACGACCTCGTGGACGGCCTCGGCCTGGGCGCCGACGACTACCTGGCCAAGCCGTTCGAGTTCCCGGTGCTGGTGGCGCGCATTTGCGCGCTGGCGCGCCGCGCCCACCCGGCGGTACCGCCGGTGCTGCGGCGCGGCGACCTGCTGATCGACACCGCGCGCCGGGAGGCGTGGCGGTCCGGCCGGAGCCTGGACCTGACCCCGAAGGAGTTCGGCGTCCTGGAACTCCTGGTGGCCGCGGCCGGCCGCGCGGTGTCGGCGGAGGAGTTGCTGGAACGTGCGTGGGACGAGGCCGCCGACCCGTTCACCAACGCCGTGAAGATCACCGTCAGCCGGCTGCGGGCCAAGCTCGGCGCGCCGGCGCTGATCGAGACCGTGGCCCGTTCCGGATACCGGGTCTGAGGCCGCCGATGACGCTCGGACGCCGCTTCACCGCGCGGGTCTTGCGCGACCGACTGTCGATGCGGACGATCCGCATGCGGTTGACGGTGTTGTACGGATCCTTGTTCCTGGTCTCCGGCGCGGGATTGCTGACGGCCACCTACCTGTTGGTCCGCCACGCCATGTCCGACCGGATCTACTCCGAGGGCGTCGGTCCCACTGGCGGAACCGGCCCGGCCCTCCCCGACGGCTCCGACGGCTCCGACGCCGCCGCGCCGCCCGGCCACCCGATCGGCCTGCTCTCGATGCGCAAGCTGCAACAGGCGGTGGACTTGAACCAGCTGGCCGTCCAGTCGGCGATCGCCCTCACCGCGATGGTCTTCGTCTCGGTCCTTCTGGGCTGGCTGGTCGCGGGCCGCGTGCTGCGTCCGCTGCGCGTCATGGCCCAGACCGCGCAGGACATCTCCGCGAGCAATCTGCACGAACGCCTGGCGCTGGCCGGCCCCGACGACGAACTCCGCCGCCTCGGCGACACCATCGACGCGCTCCTGGAACGGCTGGAGAAGTCCTTCAGCGCGCAAAAGCAGTTCGTCGCCAACGCCTCGCACGAACTGCGCACGCCGCTGGCCCGTCAACGAACCCTGATCCAGGTCGCGCTGTCCGACCCCGACGCCACGGTCGAATCACTGCGCGACACGCACGAACGCGCGCTGGTCGCCAACCGCGGCCAGGAGCGCCTGATCGACGCCTTGCTGCTGCTCGCCCGCAGCGAGGTCGGCCTGGAGCGACGGCTGCCGCTCGACCTGGCCGCCGTGGCGCGGCAGGTGACGGCGGCCCGTATGGAGGAAGCCCGGCGCCGCGGGCTCCAGGTCGATCTCGCGCTGCACCCGGCGCCTTGCCCGGGCGAACCACGCCTCATCGAACGGCTGGTCGTCAACCTCGTCGACAACGCACTCCGGCACAACACCGAGTCCGGGTTCGTTCACGTCAGCACGTCGGTCCGGGACAGCGACGGCTGCGCGGTCCTGACGGTCGGCAACAGCGGCCCGGTCATCCCCGCCGAGGACGTCGGCCGTCTGCTGCAACCGTTCCAGCGCCTCGGCGCGGCGCGGTCCACTCGGGACGGCGGTCTCGGACTGGGCCTGTCGATCGTGAAGGCCATCGCTGACGCGCACGGTGCAGAACTCGTGGCCGAGCCGCGGCCCACGGGCGGACTCGGTATCGAGGTCCGGTTTCCGGCCTGAGCACGGCGATCAGCGTCCGGCCGGAGCAGCGGCCCGTTGCACAGCTCGGAAGCGTCCCGGCGCGGTCCCGAACTCCCGCTTGAACGCCGTCGCGAATGCGAACTCTGATGTGTAGCCAACGGCGGCGGCCACGGTGCGGAGCGGATCATCGGTCTCACGGAGCCGAGCGGCGGCGGTGGTCATACGCCACCAGGTGAGGTACGTCAGCGGCGGCTGCCCGACCAGCGCCGTGAAGCGCCGCGCGAAGGGGGCCCGGGAGAGGGAGCCCTCGGCGGCGAGGGAGGCCACCGTCCACGGCGCGGTCGGGTTACGGTGGATGGCTTGCAGCGCGGCCGCGACCGGAGGGTCGTTGAGGGCCGCGGCCCAACCGGTGACGGCATTGCGTGCCGGCTCGGAGTCAAACCAGGCGCGGAGGATGTAGAGCAGCAGGAGGTCGACCAGCGGAGACACTGCCGCGTCGGTGCCATGGCGCGGGTGTTCGAGTTCTGCGGAGAGCAGGTCGACGATCGCGCGGAGTTCAACACGGGCCGGGAGATGGATCGTCGCGGGGAGTTCGCGCAGGAGCGGGTGGCTCCGCGCCGGATCAAGGCGGTAGGCACCGCAGAGAACGACGGTGGCCGGGCCGTCCGCCCCGGTGGGGTCGACGGTCGCGGTACCGGCGGATCCGCCGGGTTCGCCAGAGTCACCGGGTTCGCCGGGTGCACAGGGCGGGGTGTCGACCGGCGTGGCGAGGTCGTCGACAAGAGTGTGGGCACCGCCTTGCGGGAGGAAGACGACGTCGCCGGCTTGGACCTGGAACGGCTCGGAATCCGGTCCGGACTCGCCAAGAACCCAGCAGGAGCCTCGCAAAACGATCTGGAACCCGGCCGCTCCCGGCACCGATGCGAAACGCTGGCCCCATGGTGCGTGCCACTGCACTCGCGCGGCGCGCGGCACCCCGGTGCGCGTCACCGCGATCACGTCGCTGAGCACGTCCACATCGCAAGGCTACCGAGAAGGGAGACGATCGCGTATGAAGCAGGGATCCATGCACATGGTTCGTCTCGCCACGCCTCCCTAGGTTGGGATCATGAAAAGCGCGCGAATCCATGAGTACGGCGACGCATCAGTGATCCGCTACGAGGACGCTCCACGACCGGTCCCCGGCCCGGACGAGGTACTGATCCAGGTGGCCGCGACGTCGTTCAACCCCACCGAGTCGTTCCTCCGCGCCGGCATGCTGCACAACCTTTTCCCGCTGACGTTCCCTTACATACTCGGCTGGGACGTCGCGGGCACCGTCGTCGAAGTCGGCGCCGATACCGAGGGCTTGGCCGTTGGGGACCAGGTAGTCGGCCGCTCGGATCAGGGTGGGGCCTGTGCGGAGTACGTGGCCGTCCCGGCAGCGGTCCTCGTGACGGCGCCGAAGTCCATCCCGCTGGCGCACGCCGCCGCGCTGCCGGTCGCTGGACACACCGCGTGGCAGGCGGTGTTCGAGCACGCCGAGCTCCGCGCCGGGGAGCGGGTTCTGGTCAACGGCGCCGGTGGCGGGGTCGGCGGCTTCGTGACACAGCTCGCGAAGCACGCCGGCGCGACGGTCATCGCGACCGCCGGACCGCGGAGCACCGCTGCTGTGCGGGCACAGGGCGCGGACCAGATCGTCGACTACACGGCGTCGCCGATCGCCGAGCAGCTGACGGAGCCCGTGGACGTCCTGATCAACGTCGTCGCGATACCGCCATCGGAGACGGCCGCCCTGGCCGCGCTCGTGCGCCCGGGCGGACGGATCGTGAGCGTCGCGACGCCGTTCCCGGCCGACGGCGATTCCGGTGTGACGACGCTGCACATGGTGGCCCGGAACGACCCCGCCGGCCTCGCGGCCTTGGTCGCCCTGGTCGATGCCGGCGTGGTGCGAGTGGATGTGAGCGCCGAGTATACGTTCGCTGATACCGCCGAGGTCCACCGGCTCAGCGAGGCCGGACGGATCCGGGGGAAGGTCGTGCTGAACGCGCCGGATGGTCAGACGGCCTGAGGCCGCGACTGGTCGCCGGAGGTCTCGTAGGCGATGATCGGCCTGGCGACCTGGGCGTCGTCGTCGGTCGCCGGACCAGGATCAGCAGCCTGGCCGCGGGACTCGCGCGACTGGAGGAAGTCCCGAGTAAAGTCGGAACAGTCGGGGTGGGCGCTCAGCTCACTCATCGTTGCCTCGGCCTCGTCCTGGTGCTCGTCCGCGAGGTCGGACAGGGCCAAGGCTGACAGCACGCGCATGTCGACCGGGTCGTCCGGATCCGCGGCGAGCGTGCGAAGCAGTTCCGCCGTGTCGGCAACAGTTTCGGGACTCAGTACGGCGAGTACCTGCGCTGCGCAGTAGCGGTTCCAAGGCACCTCGGTCCGGTCAGCGGCGGACTCCCGAAGATCTTCTCGGATGGAATCGACCCTGCTGGATCTCCAGCCGGCCAGAAGCGAGGCGGCGACGCGACGCTCCGACAGTTCGTTGCCCGGGTCGAGCACCGCGATGTGAAGGGCCCATTCCGCGTGCCCCTCGTAGTCCGGGCCGAGCCGGGCCAGGACGTGGGCGAAGCGATTGCGCTCCTCGGCCGTGGTGCCGGACAGGCGGATGAAAGCCTCGGCCGCCTCCGCGATCTCGGCATGATGCTCGGTGCCGATCTGGTCGATCTGAAGGAGGAGCGCGGCCGTCTCCGCACGATCCGCGATGGAGGTAGCCGGATCCGCCATCAAGGCGGCCATCGTCTCGACCGCTTGGGCAGTACGCTCCGGATCGGCCTCGACCAGAATCGAAGCTGCACGGCCGCGTTCCCCAGCGGTCAAGCCGGGCGCTGCGAGGATTTTGAGCAGCTCGACCTCCGCCGCCTTCTTGTGGACGGCCGACAGCTTGACCAGCTCTGCCACGGCGTCGAGCCGGTCGGCCATGGGAGACGACTCGTCGGCGACTGCGGCGCGGAGGAAGTCCGCTCCTTCCTGCTCGTACTCGGGCTCCGCCTCGGCCATAGCGCGGGCGAATCCCGAGCGCCTAGCCGGCAGGTCGCCGCCGGTCATGAGCTGACGAGTGGCGTCGACGTAGAACGTTATGGGGAGTTCGAGCTCGCCGAGCAAGTCCATGATCTGTTGGCGATCGGACCACGGCGCGGCGACGTCGAGGATTTCCGGCAGGAGGAGGTTCCAGGTCTCCTCCCGCTGTCGCGGCCCCAGCTTCCCCAGAGCCGCGAGGCTCCATCGACGGTCCTGCGGGGACTCCCCCGCAGCCGCGATGGCCGCCCGGACAGCGGCTTCGGCTTCCGCGTGGTACGCCGGCCCCAGCCGCGCCAGCGCGACGGCGGCCCATCGGTGGTCGAACGGCGCGACCTCCGGGTCGGCGAGGACCACCCGGATGGCGTCCGCGGCCTCGGGAACTCGGCTGCTCACGGTCTGGGCGAGCAGCTCGGCGGCCAGCCAGCGGCCCGTGGGTTCGACGTCCGGGTCGGCAGTGATGGCCCGGAGCAAGTCGCCCGCCAAAGCCGGGTACTCACGACCGGTCTTGGTCAGCACTCGGATATGTTCCAGGCGGCGCACGACATTGGCTTCGCGGTTGCCGGCCGCCTCGCTGAGCACCTGTACCGCCCGGGATTCGAACGACGGCCCGAGGCCGACGAGGTCGCGGGCAAACCCGTGGCGATCGTCCTCGTCCACGTCGGAATCGACAATCGCCTGAAGGAGCAGTTCGGCGCCTTCCGCCGCGAAACGAGGCCTGGTCTCCGCCAGCACGGCGGCGGCGTCGTACCGTGTGCTCGCTGCGGTGCCGGAGTCCGCCATGATCCCGCGCAGCGCGGCCACTGCTTCGGGGACCGCGCACCCCGCGACTTCGATGAGCACTTCCGCAACCCAGACGCGGTCGTCCACATCGGCATCGGTGTCCCCGACCATCTGGCAAAGCATCGACTCGGCGTGCGCGAAGTCGCCGTAGTCGTACGCTCTCAGCTGGCGGACCGCGGTGATCCGCTCACTGTAGGTCAGGCTTCGGTCGGCGGCGATCCGCCGGAGATACGGAGTGGCGATCGCGTCCCGTGGCATGCTTCCTTCCGCGAGTTCTTCGGTGACAACACATTGCTCCGCCGCGCTGAGGGCCGGATCGGTGATCATCGACGCGAGCAGCCGGTGGCTTTCAAAGCTTCCTCGGTCGTCAAACCGGCTCAACTCCACAGCGGCCGCAGTGCGTTCGGAGATGGACGCCGAAGCGTCCGCGGCGTACACCGCCAGCGCGGCCCGCATCTCAGCGGCGAGTTCGGGCCCGAAGGCGGCCAGCATCCGCATTGCCCGAACACGAGTGCCGCTGTCCGGCGCCGTGTCCACGACCAACCGCACCATACGCGCCGCGTCGTCGAGGAACTCAGGACCCAACTCGCACAGATCCCCCACGATCTCCATGCGACGATCAAGGCTCGAACTCGGTTCCTGGGCGATGCGCAACATGACCGAGGCCGCTTCCGCCACGTATTCGGGCCCCATCGTGACCAGTTTCTTCGCCGCCTCCTTGCGCGTTTCGACGTCCGCGTCCGAGTCAGCGACGATGCCCCGGAGAATTCCTGCTGCCTCGACGCGAGAGGTCGCGCCGAACTCGACCAGAACCATCGTGGCGGCAAGCATCTCCTGCGCGGCGCTCCCGCTGTCGGCCAACCTGCTCCGCAACACGGCGACGGCACTGTCCACACAGCCCGGGCCGGTTCGGCCCACATCCCTGGCCAAACCAATGAGGGCAATCGTGTTCTCAGCCGGATCGGAGGCCAGAAGCTCGAACGCCGCGACGGCCTCAGCTATGCGCGGCGCGTCCAGGTCGGTGAGCCGGTTGATGGCGCGCGTCCGGATCGGGAACTCTTCTTGGGGATCGGTGGCCATGTGCCGCAGCGCGTCCGCAGCCAGTTCAAGGCACTCGGCCCCCAGTCCGACGAGGTTGTCCAAGACCTCCCAACGGTGGACGCCAGGTCGCCACCCGGATTCGTCGGGCAGCAGACTTTGAAGGAAGACCGCGGCTTCGGGACGGTATTCGGCACCGAGTCCCGCGCATTGCCGCGCCGCGCGGATCCGATAGCCAAGGTCGGTCGAAGGGTCGCCGAACAGAGCACAAAGGGCCGCCGCGCATTCGCTGAGATACTCCGAGCCGAACGCGACGAGACGGCTCGCCGCGTCACACACAGCGGTCGGAGTGGCGAACGGATCGGACAGCACCGCGCGGAAGGCCTCCGCCGCGATCAGGGAGTGTGCACCCGGATAGTCAAGGAACTCGTCGACGAAATCGGATATGGCTTCGAGGTATTCCGAAGGGTCGGCGGTGACACCCGCCATCAGTTCCCGGGCAACGTTCACGGCCTCGAGTTCGAAGGCGGAGCCAAGCTCGGTGAGGATCCCCACCAGCCGAGCGCGCGGCCTGACGTCAATCCTCGTGTCCGCCAGCATCGAACGCACTACCGCAGCCGCGACATCGGCACGAGGCTCGAACTTGGCCACCATTCTCACAGCACGTACACGGTCCGCCGGTTCGGCATTGGTGTCTTCCACGATTGTCCGGAAGAGATCGATGGCATGGCGGGTGTACTCGCGATCCATCGTGGCCAGGACGTTCATCGCGTGATTGAAGTCGTAGTTGTCGGCGGTGCCGTCGGTCAGGACCGAGACCAGGCCTTCCGCAGCACGTGGCAGATGTTCGGGACCGAGTTCGGCCAGTGCCTCGGCGGCGTCGGACCGAGTCTCGGCAAGGGCCTCGGGATCGTCGATGATCGCGTTCAGGATTGCTACGGCCTCGGCCCGACGCGCCAACGGGAGCGCCATCGCCGCGATGGCACGCGCCTGGTGCCTGAAGTTCTCGTTCGTGGCCACCTCGGACAAGAACTGCAAAGCGCTCGGATGGCGTAAGCGCGCCACCGCGACGTATACGGCTCTCCGCGATTCCCGCGTCACTGTTACCTGATAGCGCAGCGTGTCGAGAAGCCGCTTGGTGTGAATCGGGTCCGCCGGAATGCCGTTGGCCAGCAGCACGACCACACCGACCCTGGTATCCAGGGTTCCCTGCTCAAGCCAGTTCAGGACCTCTTCGGCGCCGCCGTTCTGATAGGCGTAATGCGTCAAGACCGCGGCCGACGCGTCGTCGAGCTCCCCGTCGTCGTCGAGCAGCGCCGACCAGGCCGGATCGCCCAGCACGAACTCGTCCGGCAGCGCCCGGGCCTTGGCCGCCGACGCCAAGTGCTCGGCCAGGCTCAGGTGGATGAATCGCAGGCTCGGCACATGGAGGAACAGCCCCGTCACGTCCAGCGCGGCCGCGATCAGCTCCGGCCAGTCCGGCACCCGGATGGCGGCCTGCCGGCCGCCACGCTCGTCCATGAAGGCGACCGCCGCCCCGATCAGATCGGCCTCGCCGTCCACGGCCCGGATCGCCAAGTGGTCGACCAGCGCCGCACGCTCCGTCTGCAACCGGTCCGCGACGGCTGCCCCGCCGCTGAGCGCCGCTTCCAACCGGACCCGGATGTCGGCCCATTGCCGGGCGGTCAGCTCGGCCCGCGCCGCGCCGAGGTAGCCGAGGTACTGCTCGTAGAGCGTGTAGGTGTTCCCGGGCAGCGGCGCGTCCGGCTGTCGTTGATAGAGGATCGCCGCGATGGTCGCGAGCAGGGGCACCTGGAGCAGTTCCCGGGGCCCGGTCTCCTTGACTCCGGCCAGGAACCCGGCGGCGAGGCGGCGGCCCTGGGGCTCGGGCCCGAACCAGGATTCTGCGAAGGCCTCCAGCTGCGTCCCGTCGAACGGTGCCAGGACGTAGCGCGACACCCCGGCCTGCTCGAACGCGGCGAGTTCGCCGGCGGGCAGGTCGCGGGTCGTCACCAGCAGGCGCAGTCCCGGATCGCCGGCGCGCTGGGCCAGGTGGTGGATGAACTGCTGGCGTGCTCGGGGGTCGGCGATCTCGTCCAGGCCGTCGACCATCAGCAGCCAGCGGGTTCGGGGCCCGGCCCGGGTCAGGAGATCCTCGGGCAGCCCTCGGTTCAGGGCCAGTCCCAGTTCGCGCGCCGCGGCCCGGGTGACCGCTTGTTCCCACGGGCCGTCCTCGGCGGCCAGCGCGGACGCGGTGACGCGCAGTCCCACGAGGTCCTTGGAGACATCGACGGGGTCTGACACGCCGGTACCTCGCCCGAGCGCGGTCGACCGCTCGGCCGATCGCTCGGCCGATCGCTCGGCCGATCGCTCGGCCGATCGCTCGGTCAACCGCTCGGCCAGCCGCATCGCGAGCTGCAACGTCAGCGTCGTCTTGCCCTGTCCCGGCGGTCCGATGACGAGCAGGTGCCCCGCGCCGCCGAGCACGTCGTCCAGCGGCACCGCCGGCCCCAGGGCCGACGCGCCGGACCGCCGCTCCGACTCTCGCTCGTCGTCCTCGGGATCGCCGCCGGGCTGCGGCGCGTACCGGCGGAAGTCCTGGCGCACGTACACGGCGTCCAGCCGCGCATTGTGCGCCCCGGCGAGCCGATACGGAAACGCGGCACCTGCTCGCACCTGCGCCGTCGCCAAATCGGTCAGCGCGTCCGAAGCTTGCTCAAACGGGACTTGATATGCCACATTCCTCGCCAGCACGATGCGTCCCCCGCTGCCGGCCGCCACGGGCCAAGGCCTCGGACGCTGCTTGCGGTGCAGCACCTCGTCCAGGTGCTCGACCACGGCATCCATCCGCAGGAACGGGCCGCCGTCCGCGATGCCCTGATCGAGCACCGTGATGAGCTCGGCGGTGAACGCCGTGTAGGGCTCGCCGGGGATCGCGAGCGCGATATCGGTCGGGGCGGCCGCGCCCAGCAGGAACGATCCGGCCGGGGCCTGGGCCCGCGCCTGCGTCGATATCGCCGTCGACGTCGCCGAACCCATTCCGGCGTCGGTCGCCTTACCGGCGAAGCAGCAGTCCAGAATCAGGACCCTGTGCGGGATCCGGACCGCCGACGCCAGCACTTGCCGCAGCGCCTCGTAGTCGAGCGCCCGGTACAGGCTGTCGTGCCTGGTCTCCGGCAGCGCCAGGTGAAGGCGCCCCTCTGCGTTGAGCAGCCCATGGCCCGAGTAGTAGACCAGCAGCAGATCGCGGGTGTCCCGGATCGCCTGGCTGACCGTGTCCAGCACCCGGACGGCGGCGCCGTCGCCGCTGAGCCGGTCCTGGCCGAGCACCTCGATGTGCTCCTTCGGCAGACCCCAGATCCGGTCCTCGCCCAGCAGCGAGACGAGCCGCGGCAGGTTGTTGGCGACCGCGGGCAGGTCGTTGATGTCCGGGTCGAGCGGAAAGCGGGAAGGCCCGATGAGCACGGCCCGTGAGGCGCTCGGATCGGCGACGGAGTCCAAGGTCGGTTACCGGTTCGGTGCCGCGTCGGCTACTGCGCGGCCGAGGATCCGTCGGCGGCGGAGCTCTCGTCGGCGGTGGGGCTCCCCGCGATGGGGACGGCGGATTCCTTCGCCCCGTCCGATCCGGCGGGCGCGCCCAGCACCTCCGCGATCCGCTGGAGCGCCTCGGGCGAGGCGTCCTCGACGGTGACGGTCAGCCCGTCCCGCTCCAGGCTGATCCTCGCCTTCGACCGGTGCGCCTGTCGCCACGCCGCGTAGGACAAGGCCAGTCCGCCGAGCCCGACGCCGTCGCCGATCAGCGCATTGATGATCTCGAACGCGCCGCCCTGGGCCTCGGGCGCGGACCGGGGCCGCAGGGTCAGCTCGGCGTCCGGCCCGAGGTCCTGCGCCAGCCAGCGGTAGAGCGACCTGAGCGCGATCTGGTCCTCGGCATCGCTGTCGCTGTCCACGACGCTGATCCGTATGTGCATCGCGCTCCCTCTGGTGGCGTCCGCTCGGGCCGGGCTCCGGTCCGCCCCTCAAGTGTGCCGAGCACGACGGCCGATCGAAAGCATTCGACCGGCCGTGTCGCCGTGTCGCCGTGTCGGGGTGGGAGAACCCCCTATCGGACCGCCTGCCGGGCCGCCCGTCAGAGCCCTGTCAGACCGTCTGCCAGAGCCCTGTCAGAGCGGACGCGACCGCGACTGCTGCCAGTACTCCGCGGCCTTGGCCCGCAACCGCTGGTGCGAGCCGTAGCCGGAACCGGCCGAGCCGGACGCCGCCGGCAGGTATTCCTTGCGCATCTTGGCGATGGAGGTGTAGTTGGTGTCGCAGACGTTCGCCAGGGGCGACTCCACACCCTGCGACACCAGCTGGTACGCGTCCAGTTCGGACAGGCCGTAGTCGTTGGCGATCCACTGCACCAGGTCGAGCTGGGCGATGCGGAAGGCGTCCTCCAGCGGGCGCGCCGAGCCGGCGGTCATGATGTGGGTGTCGGACTCCAGCCGGGGCCACGGCGTCGGGCGACCCTTGACCAGCTCGATCGCGATGACGGTGTCCATCGCGCACTCCACCGCCACGCCGCAGGTCTCGCCCTCGCCCTGGCGGGCGTGGCCGTCGCCGAGGCTGAACAGCGCGCCGGCGACGTTGACGCCGAGATAGCAGGTCACTCCGGCCCGCATCTCCGGGGTGTCCATGTTGCCGCCGTGCGCGTCCGGCACCAGGGCCGAGCGGACTTCGAGGTTGGCCGGCGCGACGCCGACGGTGCCGTGCATCGGGTCCATCGGCAGGTCGACCTGGAAGTCGCTGTCCGCCGCGGTGAAGCGGCAGGTGCGGCGGATCCGGTCGAGCTCCCAGATCCAGACCCGCTCGGGCAGCGGCGGCTGGAGGGTGGCCGTGGTGTGGGTGGAGGTGAGGGCGCCGAACAGCGGCACGGTGGTGGAGGCGGCCTGGTCGCGGGCCGGCTCGATGGAGATGAAGTGGATCGCCAGGGTGTCGCCCGGCTCGGCGTCCTCCACGTAGAACGGGCCGGTCTGCGGGTTCAGGAAGGGGAACTCGCAGACCTGGGTGACCAGGTCCTTCTCGGTGGTGACCCGGCCGGCGAAGCAGTCCTCGGTGAAGAGTTCGAGGACGTCGCCGGAGCGGACGGTGGCGAGCGGGGCCGCGCCACCGAACGTCCAGGCGTACTGGCCGGGCTCGGGGTGGAAACTCAGGACACTCATGATGGGGAACCGTCTTCTTCCTTGCCGGTGCCTTCGCTGTCGGCCTCGGGATCGGCCGCAGCCACCGGGGGCGCGGGGACCGCGTCGCCGGCGGGCTCGCCGTCGCCGCTGTCACCGCCGCCTCCGGCACGTCCGCCGCCGGCGGCGCCGCTTACTTCAGCGCCGCCGGCCTCCTCGTGGCCGGCCCCTACGCCGGCACCGGCCCAGGTCCCGGCCCCGGAACCGTCGGGCTCCCCGATCTCCTCGCCGCCGCTGCCGAACACCGTGCCGATCTGGACGACCCGCTCGCGGTGATGGGTCCAGAGGTAGGCCAGCACGCCCACCCCCACCACGAGCCAGACGCCGACGGCGGGGCCGGCGTAGGACACCGGCGTGGTCAGCTTGGTGACGAAGGAGAACGCCGGGATGCCCGCGGCGGTCAGCAGGGCCGGCACGAAGGCCGCGATTCCCAGCAGCGGCACCAGCCCGTGCCGCAGCCAGGAGAACTCCTCTCGCCGGAAGCGGGCGAAGAATCCGATGCAGGAGAGGTTGGCGATGATGTAGACCGTCACCACCACGATCACGATCCCGGTCGCCACCAGCAGGAAGGCGGTCATCGGGTCCCAGGCGAAGCCCAGCGCCAGCGTGGCGCCGACGGCGATCACGAACTGCGCGGCGACCGCGACGACCGGGGACCGGAACCGCGGGTGCAGCCTGGCCAGCTGGCGCGGCAGCACACCGACCCGGGCCAGCGCGTACGCGGTGCGGGTGGAGACGTTCAGACCGGCGTTGGCGTTGGCGATCGTGGAGTTCACGACGGCGAAGAACACCAGCACCCAGAACAGGCCGTAGGAGCTCTTGGCCAGGCCCACCCAGGACGAGGAGCTGTCGGCGTTGAAGCCGGCGAACTTGTCGGGACCAAAGAAGACCGTGGCGGCGTAGGTGGTGAAGATGTAGACCGCGCCGATCACCAGCGTCGCGCCGAGCACCGCCTTGCGGATGGTGCTGCGCGGGTCCCGGGCCTCCTCGGCCAGCGGCGCGGCGGCCTCGAACCCGGCGAAGGCCAGGATGGTGAAGACCGAGCCGGCGATCACGCCGGAGATCCCGCGGTGCGCGTCCGGGGTGTACTTCGTGCCGAACACCGCCAGCGTGTTGTGGCCGCCGGCCTTGATGATGAACATCGCGGCCAGCAGGACGAACACCGCGATCTCGAAGGCGCCGAGGATGGTGCCGAGCACCGCGCTGGTCTGGATCCCGCGGTAGCCGGCGGCGGCGATCACCAGCGCGCCGACGACCACCCAGGGCCACCACAGATCAGCCGGGTAGGAGCTCCACTCGCTGTGCAGCGTCGGCGCGACGGTGAATCCGAGCTGGAGCAGCAGCAGGGTGGGGACCAGGGCTTGCACGAACACGTACATCCAGCCGACCAGGAAGCCCATGGTCGGGTGCAGTCCGCGGCTGGCGTAGGCGCCGACCGAGGCCGCGGCCGGCAGGTGCCGGGCGAGCTCGGCGATGGAGTTCGCGGCCAGCAGACAGGCGATCATCGCCAGCAGCACCGAAAGCGGCAGCGCGCCGCCGGCGAACGCGGCGCCGGACGGGATGGAGGCCGCGATGGCCGCACCCGGCGCCATCGCGGTGATGCTCTGGAACAGGACCTCACGCAGGCCCACGGCGTCCCGGGCCAGTCCGGCCTCGCTCGGCGGGGCGCTCTGCTGCTGCACCTGGGTCACGGCTGACTCCTGTCGCGGTTCGCGGTCGCGGTGGTGCGTACGGAAGCGGATGCGGTCCCGACGGCCGCGTCGTCCGGCAAGAGCCTGATGACAGCGGCGGCCACCGGGACCATGGCGGCACCGGTCCGGCCCGGGATAGCCCGCCAGACTGATGTCACCCGGATCGACCAAGGCGGGATGGCCGGACGGCGATCGGGTCCGGCGCGACCATATGCCCGGTGACGGTGACGTAACAAGACCTGTTACTTAAGACCACTGCTCTGTTACGCTCCCTCCTTCCGGTGTCCGCCACCCGCCGGACGCACCGCGCTCCCCTGAATGTCACCGCCCATCCAGCCTTTTCTCGCTCCGATCGGGACGACAGTCGTGAGACGCTCAACGACCACGGCGGCAGCCGCCGTCGGCGACACCGGTGCTGTCGGCACGCCCGGCAGTCAGCCGGCGCGGCGTCGTGCCCGGACGGCGATGACCTGGCGGCTGTCGAGCGTCGGTTTGTCGAGCGCCGGTATGTCGAGCGCCCGCCTGTCGATCACTGGCCTGTTGAGCCCCGGCCCGTTGCGCCCCGGCCCGTTGCGCCCCGGCCTGTTGAGCGCTGACTTGTCGAGCACTGGCGGCTTGTCGAGCACTGACTTGTTGAGCGCAGGTGTGTCGAGCACAGGTGTGCCGAGTGCCCGCCTGTCCATCGCCGGTCTGTCGAACGGCTGCCCGGCCGGCCTCCGTCGAGCAGGACTGCGATCGTGAAGCGCCCCTCCACCCCGTCACCCACGCCCCCGCCCGCGCCGAGCGGGCGCCTGGTCTGGGACCTGGCCGGTCCCGACCGCGCGCTGGCCCTGGCCTGCGAGGACCTGCGCGCCGGGCGCTACGCCTCGACGCGCGACCTGCTGGCCACCACCGTCGACACCGACGTGCGCTGCTACCGGACGCTGGTGCTGGCCGGGCCGGCCGCCGGCACCGGGGCGGTCGACCGGTGGCTGGAGGCCGAGCCGGACAACCCGCACTGCGCCGCGCTGCGTGCCCGGACCGCGGTGGTGCGCGCCGCACGCGCCCAGCGGGAGAAGAGTCGGCACACCTCCGAGCTGGTGGCGCGGGCCCGGGATGCCTGCGAACTGGCCGCCGGGATCGCCCCCGGCGATCCGGTGCCGCTGGTGGCGCTGCTGCACCTGGCGACCATCGCGCCGACCCCGGTGCCGGCGCCGCCGGACGTGGACGTGGACGTCGCAGGGCCCTGGGACCTGATGGCCCGGGTGTGGCGGCTGGACACCTACAACCGCGAGGCGCATCAGCGGCTGCTGGCAGCCGTCGGGCCGCGCGGCTCCGGGTCGGTCGCCGACATGTTCCACGTCGCGCGGCGGCTGGCGGCCGGGGCGCCGCACGGGTCGTCGCTGCTGGTGCTGCCGCTGCTCGGCTATGTCGAGAGCTTCCGCGCGCACGCCGGGGAGTCGTGGCGACAGCGAGTCGTGCTCGCCGACCGGCAGTGGTCCACCGCGCACGCGCACACCGAGATCGAGAACGCGTACCACCGCTGGTTCGCGGCCGGGAGCGGCGACGCCCCCGGCGGCGCGGACCGGCGTCTGGCCCCCGACCTGCACCACTTGGCGCACGCGCTGTGGGCGGCGGGGATGAACGAGCCGGCGGCCGAGGTGTTCGGCGTGCTGGGCCCGTACGCGTCGACGGTGCCGTGGTCGCTGCACGGCGACCCGGAGACGGTGTTGTTGCAGGCCCGCGCCCGCTGCGGACTGCCCGCCCCCTGAGAATTCAAGGCCCTGCGATCCAGGGTCGAGTTCGCACCCGCACGGCCATCGCTCGAAAGACCAACCGCGCTCGCGCAGCACTTGCACAGCGCGTGCACAGAGTCACCGGCACCGAGTCAACCGCTTCACATCACCAGCTTCACATCACCAGCTCCACATCACCAGCTCCGCTGAAACCGCCATTTCCCGTTGTCTTTTTTGTCCAGAAGGGCCAGCCCCATGGCTTCCTCGCGCACCGACACCGCTCCACCGAGGCGCCACGCCTCGGGCGCCTCCCAACCTGTCCCCGACGACGACCAGCGCCTGCGCGAGCTCGGCTATCCGCGCCAGCTGGCCCGCGGCGTCACCGGGTTCGGCAGCTTCGCGATGTCCAGCACGATCATCAACTTCCTGGCCGGGATCATGGTCACCGCCACCTTCGGGATGACCACCGGCGGCCCGGCGGTGATGGTGTGGGGCTGGGCCGCGGTCGGCCTGCTGGTGCTGTCGGTGGGCGCGGCGATGGCCGAGATCACCTCGGCGTTCCCGACGTCGGCGGCGCTGTACTACTGGTCGGCGAAGCTGGCCAAGCGCCACAACGCGGCCTGGAGCTGGTACACCGGCTGGCTGAACTTCGCCGGCCAGATCGGCGGCACCGCGGCGGCCGACTTCGCCGGCGTCACCTTCATCCAGGCCTACGCCGCCCTGGCCTTCGGCTACCGCCCGACGCCCCGCGGCGGCCTGCTGATCTACGCCGGGATCCTGGTCCTGCACGCCCTGCTGAACACCTTCACCGTGCGGCTGGTCGCGGTCGTCACCAAGGCCGGCGTGTGGTGGATGCTGCTGGGCGCCGCGGCCCTGATCGGCTCGCTGACCCTGGTGCCGTCGCACCACCAGTCCGCGCCGTGGGTGTTCACCCACTTCGTGAACGGCACCGGCTTCCACTCCGGGATCTACGCCGGCCTGATCGGCCTGCTGTTCGCCTCGGGCACCTTCACCGGCTTCGACTCCTCCTCGCACATGGCCGAGGAGACCGAGCACGCCGCGCTGGCGGCGCCGCGCGGCATCGTCCGCTCGATCCTGTTCTCCTGGATAGCCGGCCTGGGCCTGGTGATCGCCCTGGCCTTCGCGATG
Source organism: Catenulispora yoronensis (assembly GCF_039531695.1). Lineage (NCBI taxonomy): Bacteria > Bacillati > Actinomycetota > Actinomycetes > Catenulisporales > Catenulisporaceae > Catenulispora > Catenulispora yoronensis. The sequence goes on along the minus strand of NZ_BAAAQN010000054.1, from coordinate 21,591 downwards.
ACCGACTACACCGGCGAGCTCCAGAGCAAGACCGGCCTGCCGCCGGCCCAGATCCTCATCGACGCCCTCGGCGTCCACGCCGCCGAGGCGCTGCTGCTGGTGGTGATCGTCTCGCTGCTGTTCTGCGGCCTGGCCAACCTGACCAGCAACTCCCGCCAGATCTTCGCGTTCTCCCGCGACGGCGCGATGCCCGGCAGCCGCCTCTGGCGCACGGTGAGCAGCCGCACCCGCACCCCGGTGAACTCGGTCTGGCTGGCCGCCGCCTGCGCGTTCGTCCTCGGCATCCCGTCGCTGTGGAACCCGACGGCCCTGAACGCCATCGTCTCGATCAGCGTGGTGGGCCTGTTCACGGCCTACAGCATCCCGATCTACCTGCGCCTGCGCCAGGGCGACGACTTCGCCCCGGGCCCCTGGAACCTGGGCCGCTGGAGCCGCCCGGTATCGCGGATGGCGATCGGCTGGGTGGTGGTGAGCAGCGTGCTGTTCGTGCTGCCGCAGCAGTCGCCGGTGACGGCGACGTCGTTCAACTACGCGCCGGTGGCGCTGGGCGTGGTGCTGCTGGTGGCGACGGTGTGGTGGTTCGTGACCGCGCGGCGGACGTTCCAGGGTCCGGTGCGGTACGGGAGCCCGGCGGAGCTGGCGCAGTGGGAGCAGGACGTTCTGTAGGACGCTTATTTAGGGGACAGGTTTATAGGACAGGAGTCGACGCCACCGGTGAGAACCGGTGGCGTCGACTCTTTTGGTCTCTGTTGGCTCTATCGGGCTCTACCGGTCACGAGTCCTCAGCCCCCTTCAACTCCCACGTCCCGCGCCGCCGCAGCGCCACCAGGTAGTACGCCGCCGACACGACCGCGATGCCGATCGTCGTCCACAGGCTCGGCCGGCCGACCTTCGGGTCCTGGAAGTTCTCGTAGACGACATAGGCGATCGCGGCCAGCGCGAGCACCGGCGCCACCGGCCAGCCGGGCATGCGGTAGGCGGCGTGGGCCGTGGAGCCGTTGCGGCGGCCGGCGATCGAGGACATGGCCAGGGCCGCGTACACGGCGATGATCGTCGTGGACGTGACGACCAGCAGGAAAGTGTTGTCCGCGAAACAGAATCCGGCGCTCACCACGCCGGTGAAGATGGTCGCGATCCACGGGCTGCCGAACTTCGGGTGGATGGCGGCCAGGGCCTTGCTGACCGGGGCCGGCCAGGCGGAGTCGCGGCCGGTGGAGAACACCATGCGTGCGGTGACCAGGATGATCGCCAGGACCGCGTTGAAGATCGCGACCGCCACGGCCAGGCTGATGGCGTCGTTGACCTTCGAGTTCGAGGTGGCGGTGATGAAGTACTTCATCATGTTGTCCGCGCCGAACAGGCTCGGCAGGTCGGGGGCGCCGATGAGGACGGCGGTGGTGGGTATCAGCTCGGCGAAGACGGTGATGCCCAGGGCCCACAGCACGGTCTTGGCTATGCTGCGCGGCGCGTCCTGCGTCTCCTCGCCGAAGTACACCGCCGAGCCGTAGCCGTTGTAGGCGAAGATGGCGACGGCGGTGGCCGCGCCGATGGTCCCGACGCCGACCGCGGTGACGGCCGGGTTCGAGCCGGCGGCCGCGACCACCGGGTGGGCGACCAGATCGCCGAGCGACCGCTTCGGGTGGAGCAACCCCAGAGCGCTGACGACGATCAGCGCGACCATCTCGATGGCCAGGAAGATGCCGGTCACCCAGGCGTTGAGCTTGATGTCGAAGACCGCCAGGACGGTGGCCAGCAGGGTGGTGACGGCCGCCGTGACCGGTGCGTTCAGGTGCGGGAACAGCACCGACAGGTAGGTCCCCACGCCCAGGGCGATGACCGCGACGATCAGCAGCTGGGTGACCAGGATCAGGCCCAGGACCACGAAGCCCGGCAGCCGCCCGAGGGCGCGGGCGGTGATCGCGTACTCGCCGCCGGACAGCGGGAAGGCCGAGGACAGCTCGGCGTAGACCAGGGCCATGAAGACGCCGACGACGCCGGCCACGGCGAAGGCCCAGAACGCGCCGGTGCCGGCCTGGCCGATGACGCCGGGGCTGATGATGAAGACGGACGAGGCCGGCGTGATCGCGGACAGCGTGATGAACAGCGTGCCGAGCATCCGCAGGCCGCGGTGCAGCCGAGGATGGCCGGCGGGTTCGACGGCTTCGGCGGATGGGGACGGGGACGTGCCTGAAGCGGTCATGGAGCGTCCTTCCATCGGAGTTCTTTGATGGAGCATCAAAGAACTCGACCGGGGTCACCGTCAATACGATCGCGCGTAACGACTGAGTAAACAGGGGTTTTGTCGCCACGGACGTCGAAGATCGCCGATCATCGCTTGCGTTCCCTGCGAATCATCAAGAGAATGCCGAACCATGGGGAGACCGAGCAGAGCCCACGAGAAACGCGCCGAACTGGTCGAGGCGGCCCGGCAGGCGATCCTGGCCCGCGGGGTGGCCGACCTGAGGATGCGCGACGTCGCCGACCACGCGGAGATGACCCCCGGCGCGGTGCAGTACTACTTCCCGACGCTGAGCGACGTCCTGCGCGAAGTGCAGCGCGAGGCCGTCGAGCGGTTCTGCGTCGACCGGGAGACGGCGGCCCGGGCCGAACCGGACCCGCGACGACGGCTGGCCGGGATGATCCGCTCGGGACTGCCCTCGGGAAGCGACGACGAGCTGGTGCGCCTGCTGCTGGAACTGGGCACGTTCGCCCGCCGCGACGCCGCCTACTCGGCACAACATGTACGGCTCTACGAGCGGCAGGTGTCGCTGTACGCGGCGATCCTGGAGGCGGGCGCGGCGATCGGCGTGTTCACGCTGACCCGCGAACCGAACACCATCGCGCGCAGCCTCGTCCTGCTCGAAGACGGGCTCGGGCTGCACCTGACGCAGGCGGTGCCGCCGCTGGACGTCCGGGACGCCGAGACGATCATGCTGGCGTACGCGGCCGATGCCACCGGCTGCGATCTGACTGGTGAGGGAGGGCTCTGATGAGTGCGTCGGATTCTGGTTCTGGTTCCCGCCCCCGGGCCCGCGAGCTCGGCCTGCCGCTGCCCGGCACCCCCGGACCCCACAACGCGATCACCGACGTCCCGGGCGTCCACGTCGGCTACACCACCCTCATCGAGGGCGACGACGTCCGCACCGGCGTCACCGCGATCCTGCCGCGCCCGGCCGCGACCGTCGAGGCACCCTGCGCCGCCGGCTGGTTCTCGCTCAACGGCAACGGCGAGATGACCGGCACGGCCTGGCTCAGCGAGACCGGCACCCTGCGCCTCCCAGTGCTGATCACCAACACCCACGCCATCGGACCGGCGCACCGCGGCGTCATCGACTGGACGGCCCGCGAGAAGCCCCACACCGCCGCCGAATGGCTGCTCCCAGTGGTCGCCGAGACCTGGGACGGCTACCTGAACGCCATCAACGCCCCCAGCGTCCAACCCCACCACGCCGTGGCCGCCATCGACGCCGCCCGCCCCGGCCCCGTCACCGAAGGCTCCGTCGGCGGCGGCACCGGCATGAACTGCTACGCCTTCAAAGGCGGCAACGGCACCGCCTCCCGCCGCGTGCCCCACGGCACCGCCACCTACACCGTCGGCGCCTTCATCCAGGCCAACTTCGGCTCCCGCAAAGAACTGACCGTCTGCGGCACCCCGGTCGGCACCACCCTGTCCACCGAGAACCCGATGGAGCAAACCGCCCAGCCCCGCCCCCCAGGCTCCGGCTCCGTCATAGCGGTCATAGCCACCGACGCCCCCCTCCTCCCCCAACAATGCACAGCCCTGACCCGCCGCGTCCCCCTCGGCCTCGCCCGCACCGGCACCACCGGCTCCCACTTCTCCGGCGACCTCTTCCTGGCCTTCTCCACCGCCAACGAACACGCCTTCACCCCCGGCATGGGCTTCCCCCACGGCGACCCCGGCTACAGCGACCTCCGCTTCATCCCCTGGAACCGCATGGATCCGTTCTACGAGGCCGTGGTCGAAGCAATCGAGGAGGCGGTGCTGAACGTCCTCGCCGCGTCGGAGACGATGGTCGGGCGCGACGGGCACTGGTCGCCGGGGGTGCCGATCGGGGAGTTGTTGGGGGTGCTGGGGGTGGGGTGAGGGAGGGGCCTGACTAACGACGTGTGAGTAAACTGATTCCCCCTACTGATCAGTACGGGGGAGGGATTCGCAATGGCGCGTCCAACTGGCTGGGACATCCTTGGGCTGGACGGGGACCCGACTCCGGGCGTGGTGGAGTCGGTGGAGGCTCTTGCCAAGCAATTCGGGGACTTCGCGCACGATGTGGAGTCGGCGTATCGAAGTCTGAGCTCGTTCGGCGGCGACACGACAGCATTGCAGTGGGTAGGCCAGACTGCTGATGCGTTCAAGAGCACCTTCGGCCCACTGCCGGGACGGCTGCAGAAGCTCTACACCTCCTACAGCGAGGCATCCGATGCCCTGTCGGCCTACGCCCCCAAGCTTCAGGCCGCACAGACCAAAGCTGACGCGGCGCTGCGCCAGGCCCAGGATGCGCACGCTGACGTACAGCGGGCCACGACCACGGCGAACGGGGCCGCGACAGATCTGAAGACTGCCCAGCAGAACCAGGCCGCGAACCCGAACCAGCAGGCCGTCACCGACGCCCAGACCGCGCACGACACGGCCCAGAAGAACCTGGATGCGGCCAAAAGCAAGCTGGAAGCCTTGTCCGCGCAGGCGAAACAGGCTCACGACGAACGGATATCCGCGGCTAAGGAGTGTGCCTCCGCACTGCACCATGCGCAGTCCGATGGCATCCACAACAAGCACTGGTGGGAACACGTCGGCGCGGCGCTGGCCGACTGGGGCGGGAAGATCGCCGAGATCGCCAACGAGCTGGCCCCGTTCCTGGACGTGCTGGCGCTGGCGACCTCCTGGATCCCCGGCGTCGACGTCATCACCGCCGGCCTGGCCGAGGCCGACAACCTCATAGCCCTGGCCGGCACCGCGATGCAGATCGTCGGCGACGGCATGCAAGGCCACTGGGGCGACGCCCTGATGGGCGCCGGCATGCTCGGCGTCACTTTCCTCGGCGGCAAGGCGCTTGAGAAGTTCGGCGGTGCGGCCCTGGAGCGGATCGGGGCACGTGGCAACAAGGAAGCCCTGACTGCGGGCGACCCGGTGGATGTCGTCTCCGGGCAGATGCTCACCGACACCACAGATGTGGCCCTACCAGGTGTTCTTCCTCTGGTTCTGAGGCGCGCGTACGGATCCTCCTACTCCACCGGCCGCCTGTTCGGGCCCGGATGGGCATCCACACTCGACCAACGGCTCAGTGTCAACGCCACCGGAGTCCACTTCGCCGGGGACGACGGTCAGGTTCTGGATTACGCGATCCCGGCCCGCGACGAAACGGTGCTGCCCACCCGGGGCGCAGCATGGCCCCTGATATGGGACCGCGACGCGGACGAGATCCGGATCGTTGACCCGACCAGCGGCCTGACTCGGCACTTCGCCATAGTCCACCACACCGAGGAAGCCGGGCAGATCCGCGATCTGACCGCGATCTCGGATCGCAGCGGCAACTACATCAACATCTTGCGAACGCCGCGCGGAACCCCCACCGGTATCGAGTCGGCCGGCTACCGCATAGCTGTGGCCACCGTTGCCACCGAGCACGGTATTCGCGTAACCCAGCTGCGGCTCATGGACGGAACAGCGCCGGACGCCCTCGTTCGCTCCTTCGGGTATGACCAGCGAGGCCGTTTGACAGAGATCGTCGACGCCTCCGGAATCCCGTTCCGGCACGAGTACAACGACGACGACCGCATCGTCGCGTGGATCGACCGCAACGGCGCCGAGTATCGCTACACCTACGACGGCGTCGGCAGGGTGATTCACGGCACCAGCAGCGGCGGCCTGCTGAGCACGACGTTCGAGTATGACGACGAGACGCGCACCACCATCGTCACCGACGCCCTCGGTCACGCCACCCGCTACCGGCACGACGAGCACGGTCACCTCGACCAGGTCGTCGACGCTCTCGGCGGAGTCCGCACGCTCCAGCACGACCACCGCGGCCACCTGCTGCGGCAGACCGACCAGTTGGGCCACCAGGTGGAGTTCACTCGGGATGAGCGTGGCAATGCCCTGAGTGTCACCCAAGCCGACGGCGCGGTGACCCGGGCCGCGTACAACGACCACGACCAACCGATCGAGGTCATCGCTCCGGACGGCGCCCGGTGGCGCTACGAGTACGACGGCCGCGGCCTTCTGACCGCCGTCGTCGATCCCTGCGACGGCACGAGCCGGTTCCGTTACGACGAGTGGGGCAGCCTGGTCGAGGCCGCCGACGCGGTCGGCAACACCGAGCGCTATCGGAACGACGTGGCGGGCCTCACCGTCGAAGTCACCGGGCCGACCGGGGACATCTCCCGGGTCGTCCGGGACGCGTTCGGCCGGGTCGTGCAATCGGTCGACGCCCTGGGCGGACGCACCGTCGTCGAACGCGACGCTTTGGGCCGCGCGGTCCGCACGATCGCACCCGACGGTACGACCGAACAGTGGGAGTTCGACCCAGAGGGCAATCTCCTGACACACGTCAGTCCGACCGGTGCTGTGACCCGGCTCGAATACGGCCCCTTCGACAAGCTCTCCGCTCGAACCGACCCGGACCGCTCCCGTTATACCTTCCGCTACGACAGTGAGCTCCACCTCACGACCGTCACCGGTCCCACTGGCCTGACGTGGGACTACGAATACGACGCGGCAGGCAACTTGATCGGCGAACGCGATTTCGACGGCACGGCTCGCAATTACCAGCTCGACGCCGCCGGCCGGCTGACCGGACGCGTCAACGCCGTCGGCCGCACGGTCTCCTTCGAGCGCGACGAGCGCGGCCGCGTCGTGGCCCGGCGCTCCGGCGACGAGGTGACTCGGTTCACGTACGACCCGGCCGGCCGCCTCCGAGAAGCCAACGGTGCCGGTGTGCAACTGGCCTACGAATACGACGCAGCCGGCCGCACCCTCACCGAGGTGGTCGACGGACGCGTCATGGCCAACACCTACGATGCCGCCGGGCGACGTACCAGTCGCACCACACCGAGCGGTGTCACGACCACGTGGTCCTACGACGCAGCCGGCCGCCACAAGGGGATGGCTGGGGCCGTCGGCTCCCTGGAATTCGAGTACGACGCCGTGGGGCGCGAGACACATCGACAGCTCGGCCCTGGCACCGCCCTGCGCCAGGCCTACGACGCCGTCGGCCGACTGCTGAGCCAGGACGTCCACGTCCAGCCCGATCGGACCAGCTCCGGGTCCGCACCCGGGACGGCCGCATCGACCCTCCAGTCCCGTGCCATCGACTATCGAGCCGACGGAATCCCGATCGAGGTCCGCGACGCGCTGCGCGGCACCGTCCGCTATCGCCTCGACGCCGCCAGCCGGGTCACCGGTGTCGAGGCCACGAACTGGCGCGAGTCCTACGTCTACGACGCGCTCGGAAACCTCACCGGATCGGAAGCTCCCGCCGGTCCCGACGGCACGGACCGCGCGCACGAAGCGAGCCAGGACTATCAGGGCACACGTATAACCGCCGGACGTCATACCTCCTATGAACATGACGCCGCGGGCAGACTGATCCGCAAGACCCGGCGGATGCTTTCCGGCGGCCGCAAAGTGTGGAGCTACACGTGGAACGACGACGACCAGCTGACCGGGTTCACCGGGCCCGACGACGTCAGCTGGTCCTACACCTATGACCCGCTGGGCCGGCGGACCAGCAAGACACGGCTCGCCGCCGACGGAACCGCCGTCGAGTCCGTCGTCTTCAGTTGGGACGGCCCCCGGGTCGCCGAAGAACACCGGACCGGCGTCGACGTCCGGGCCCGCACCACCACCTGGGACTACGAGCCGGGCGGATTCCTACCGCTGGCGCAGACCCGACGGTCGTGGGCCGCCGACGCGCCCCAGGATCTCATCGACGAAGAGTTCCACGCGATCGTCGCCGACGCTGTCGGCACCCCGCTGGAACTGATCACGCCGGACGGCCGCCTCGCCTGGTACACGACCCGGTCGCTGTTCGGGCGGCAGATCACCGCTCCGGAAAGCGATACCGACTGCCCACTCGGATTCCCCGGTCAGTACCGGGATGACGAGAGCGGTCTGTACTACAACGTCTATCGCTACTACGACCCGGAAACCGCGAACTTCTGTTCTCCGGACCCGCTCGGATTCGTCCCCGCTCCCAACAACAACGCCTACGTCCCCAACCCGCTGATCGAAAGCGACCCGCTCGGATTGTTCGGCTGCCCGGTCGGCATCCAGAACGAGCTGGGTGGCATGCGCGGACAGATGAACATGAAAAGCGTCGCGGACGAGGACGCGGCGTTCGACCTGGCGAAGGCCGAGGGGAGGTCGACGACCGGGATAAAGAACACCCTCGGAAAGATGGAATTCGACGGCGACCGGGATCCGCTCTACGGAATCAACGGCCGACTTCCAGAACGCACAGCGGCGTATCCGGGCAAGGGCAACAATATGATGCCGCAGTCGTTCCAGGACCATGCCGAGGGCGACATGGTTCACCAGGCCAACCAACTGGGTTACTCCGGCGGGAACGCCCGAATCCACACCGACCGGAAGACCTGCAACTTCTGCGCCAACTCGATGACCGGCTATGCCAAGATGTTGAACCTGGACTCCATCGAGGTCTATGACCCGAACGGGTTCGTGGGGCGATGGACCCAGGCGGGCAGAGTCGTATGACGTCCCCAAGGAGAAGAACATGGACTACCTGGTCACCGTGATGCATCCGCAGCACAGTGAGCGCACCGTGACCGGCGAAGAGTTGCCGGCAGCCTACGCGGCGCTCAAAGGGACCGAGGCGAACGTCTCGTGGGGCGAGGAGGGCTCCGACTTCCTGATTCTGCAAGTGGCGGATGAGTACTGCGTCATCACCGGGGCCTTTGACGGCGGCTACTACTACCTCCAGACCTCCGACGACGACGAACTCGTCCCAGTGCTCATGGGCGACGTCGATGCCGAAGTCCCCAAAGGCGCGATCGTGCCTCGGGAGCTGGGGTTGGAAGTCCTGCTCCGCGTCGACGACCTTCCTGCCCTGCGCACCGATTACATGTGGGTGGAAGCGGGATAGGTATCGCCTGACTGCGGCACCGCAGCACCAACCGGCACCATCAACGCCGCAGCACCATCAACGCCGCAGTCAGGCAACCTACCTCCACCCCACCCTCAGCTCCAGAGAATCATCTCCAGCCCATCGCTGCCTTCCACCACAGCCTTGGCGCCGGAATCCGACTCCTGCGACCACCCATACAGCGACACAGTCCTCTTCGACCACACCGCCCCATCGGCCGCAATGATCAGCTGAACGCCCCCGTTCGTAGTGATCGCCTTAACGCCCGGGTCCGACTCCTTCGTCCAGTTGTAGAGACCGATCCCGTACTTGGCGTAGGCACAGCCGTCCGCCGCCACGATCATCTGCAGCCCGTCCGAACCGACCGCGATCGCTTTGATCCCCGGGTCGGACTCGCGCGTCCAGTTGTAGAGCGAGATCTCCTGCTTCGCGTACGCCGAGCCGTCGGCGGCGACGATCATCTGGAGGCCGTGGGAGTTCACCGCGATCGCCTTGATCCCGGGGTCGGACTCCTTGGTCCAGTTGTAGAGGCCGACGCTGGTCTTCGCGTACGCCGACCCGTCGGCCGCGACGATCATCTGAGTGCCGCCGTTCGTGGCTATGGCCTTGATGCCGGTGTCCGACTCCTTCGTCCAGTTGTAGAGCCCGATTCCGTACTTGGCATAGGCACAGCCGTCCGCCGCCACGATCATCTGGAGCCCGTCGGAGCCCACCGCGATCGCGCTCACACCCGGATCAGACTCCTGCGTCCAGCCGTACAGGCTGATCCCCGTCTTCGCCCACACGGTGCCCGTCGTGTCCAGAATCATCTGCACGCCGGCGTTGCTCGCCATCGCCGTCACCACCGGGTCGGACTCGGTCGTCCAGCCGTACAGCCCGGTCCCGGCCTTCGCCAGCACCGCCCCCTTCCGCGGACCCAGCGGTGTCGGCACGAAGCCCGGCGGCCGGCCGATCGCGCCGACCACGCCCTGCATCTGCGCCCACGTCGGGAACTGCTTCGCCGAGCCCCATGCGCGCTGCGCCAGCGCCTCGTTGAGCTGCCCGAGGTCGACCTCCAGCTGTCCGGGATCCTCGTGGGCCGAGTCCCACTGCGCCATCTCGATCCCCGCCAGGTGCGGGTCGGCGGCGCCCTGCGGCAAGGTCTGGCCGGTGGCGAAGCGCCCTGGGTCGAACTGTTCCCAAATCCTGGCCGGCGTGGTGGTGGGCCCTGAGCCCTCGTCGTAATAGAGGTAGTCCATGTCGGCGTTCACGACCTGGTTGCCGTTCGCCGCCACCTGTGCCGGGGTGAGAGAGCCGGGCTCGGCGTCCCATTCCTCGACGGTGATGTCGCTGTTCAGTGCGACCGCGCTGCTGGGGAACAGGTCGTCGCCCCACATCCGCATCGACTTGCCGGACTGCCGGACGAGGTTGTCGTTCTGGTTGATGAAGGCCCGGTACAGGTCCTCGGGTGTGCCCGCCGACCCGTACTGCTGATGCGCGTAGTTGACCAGCTTGGGGAAGTCGGCCGTGTCGCTCAGGTGGTGGCTCGCGTCCGGGTACTCATCGGCGCCGGTGTGCCAGGCCGGGCCCGAGAAGGAGCCGAGGCTGTTCGACGTCTGCTGGAGCGCCCACGACACCGCCGCCGGGTTGGAGAGGTCGAGCGCTCCGACCATCGCCAGACCGGCCGCGTTGGTGAGGGTGTACTGCGCCGGCAGCTGCGGTTCGACCGCCTGCATGTAGCTGGGCATCGGCACGACCGGGGTGACCGGCACGTGGTACTTGGCCGCGTACGCCTCGACCTGCGCCTGCTGATCCGCCGTGAGCCCGGCGCGGTTCGCGGTGAAGGTGATCTCGTTCATCTTCAGGTACGACAGCTGCCGGATCTCGTTGAACCACCAGCTCAGCGGGAAGGACCGCTGACCGTCGTCGACCAGAACCGCGCGGACGCGGTAGTTCGGCCAGTCCCGGACCGTGCCGGCGGGCAAGGCAGTCTGCTGATGTAGCAATTGCAGAACGGTCTGCGTGGCCCAGAACGCACCGGCCTCGGTCCTGGCCTTGACCTGGAGGACCGGCGCGATCGTGAGCCCGTAGCCCTCGTTGCCGAGCTGGGTGTCCGTCGAGCCGAGGCTGAGGAACACATCGCCCGGCTGCGCGGCCGACAGGGCGCCGGTGACGACCGGGACCTGGTTCGCGCCGAACGCGAGCCGCAAGTCGGAAGCGAGGGTCTGGGCATCCCCGGACAACGACGAGGAGTCCGCCGTGTTCACCACCACGCGGCTGCTCTGACTCCACGTGAAGCCGTTACCGCTGCCCGCTGTCCACTGCTGCACAGCAGGTAGGACGGACGGCAACGCGACCGTCGCGCGGGCTGCTGGAGCAGCGAGGGCAAGCGAGGCAACAGCCGTGGCCAGCCCCCAGGAAACCAGCCGGCTCGTTCTCTTGGGTGGCGTGGGCAAGCGACGTCGTCTATACAAATTCATTGGATCTCCGGTATCTCAGTACATCGACTAAATCGCTATCAGGCCTCAGACAACGGTCCAGCCGGTGAAGGGCCCACCGATGTACGACTGGGAGTCACCCACCACGTTGCCGCCGGTGTACTTGTAGAGCGCGATCGTGCCGTTGTAGGCCACGACCGCGGTCACTCCGCCGCCCAAGCCGGACCCGCCCAGCGCGTCCCAATGGAACGCACCGCCGACGCCGTTCTGCGAAGCACCGTTCACCGAACCGCTCGTAGTGCTCACATACAGCGCGATCGTGCCGTTGGCGGCCACCACCGCGGCCACCGTTCCGCTGTATCCGCCACCGGTGGTCAGCTGCTGCCACCCCGAGAACGGCCCGCCGACAACACTCTGCGACATGCCCCACACGTTGCCGTCCGAAGCGGTCGCATAGATCGCGATCACGCCGTTGGACGCGACGATCGCCGTCGGAGCGCTGGACACGGTCGATCCGCCCAGCACGTCCCAATGGAACGCACCGCCGACGCCGTTCTGCGAACCACCGGCCACCCCACCGCCGGTCGTGCGGACGTACAACGCGATCGTCCCGTTGCTGGCCATGATCGCTGAAACGTCACCTGTGTAGCCGGAGCCGGTGGTCAGCTGCTGCCACCCCGAGAACGGGCCGCCGACAGCACTCTGCGACATACCCCACACGTTGCCGTCCGAGGCGGTCGCGTAGAGGGCTATCGCGCCGTTGGCCGCCACGATCGCCGTCGGGTTGCTGACCACAGTGGATCCGCCCAGGAAATCCCAATGGAACGCGCCGCCAACGCCGTTCTGCGAACCACCTGCGACACCACCGCCGGTCGTGCGGACGTACAACGCGATGGTGCCGTTCGCAGCCAGCACGGCCGAGACCTTGCCCACGTAGCCGCCCGTCGTGGTCAGCCGCTGCGCCCCCGACCACGCCCCGCCGGGCTGGCTCTGCGACTTGCCCCACACATCGCCGCCGCTGGTCCAGTACGTGGCCAGCGCCCCGTTCGACGCCATCAGCACGTCGGAACCGGTCGCGCTGGAGGTGCGGACATCCAGGTAGTCGCGGTCGATCGCGAGCGAGTAGCCGCCCCAGGTGTCGGTGACGTCCAAGGCGTACTGGTTGATGCGCTGGTGGTTCGCCCAATCGCCGCTCGGGATGTTGGAGTTGGCCGTGCTGGCGCTGCCGTTGCCCGTGGCGAAGTCAAGGACGTCGGGCATGGTGTAGCTGCTGTTGTTGTAGTTGTTCACCAGGTCGGCGACCGTCGACGACATGCTGCCGTAGATGGCGGACTTGTAGCCCCGGGCGTGCAGTTCCCTGGTCCACGCCGACTCGAAGGCGACGACGGGGACGTTGGAGTTCTCGGTGTAGCCCTCCATGTCGTAGGTCAGGACACTGCCAGGAGCGAACCCGAGGCTCGCCGCCTGGTTCACCGCGTCGTCGGCGGCGCTGGTGCCCTGGCTCGCCGAGCTGATCACGGCGCAGGTGCCTGAGCACGCGCCGTATCCCTGATAGCCCACGTAGATCGGAAAGAAGCGCCAGCCGATAGCAGCCTGCTGCGAAACCCACGACGGCGTCAGGTTGGGCTGGGAACAGCCTTCGTTGACACCACCTATGTAGATCCCTATCGCTCCGTACGGCGAGGACTGCTTCCAGCTGCTCATCGCGCTCGAACTCGGAGCGGAACAGGGATCGAACCCCTTGCCGGTGTAGTTGGTCGCGCTGGCCGGGATGGTCGCCGAGGCGAGCGTGGCCGAGTTCGGCGCGGCCTTCGACGGCGACGTCGAGTGCCCCTGCGCCTGGCCCTGTGACTGGCCCAGGGACTGCCCCTGTGACTGCCCCTGCGCCTGCGGATCCGCCACCGGCAATGCCGCGCTGGTGACGATGGCCTGGGCCACCGATCGCTGCTTGTTGTACGTCGCGGTGATCCTGATTCCGGCGGCCGCCCCGGTGAACTCCCGTGTATCGGCGTTATCCGTGACCGCGACCGTCGCCGTCGTGGGCTCGACCAACAGCGCCTCGGCGCGTCCCATGAGGTGGGCCGGGCAACTCTGGTTGGCGCCGGGAGTGCCGAGATACACGGCACTCCGATCGAAGCGGACGCAGGTGGTAGGCGCGGCCGCCAGGTCGACGACCGGCCAGGAGCTCGGCACGTCGAAGTGGTGGCCGAGGTAAGTGATCTGTTTCGTCGCGGACGTCCCAGCGGCGGCGTCGGCGGCGCTGGCGGCCGGAGCCGCTCCCAGTGCTGCCAGAGCTGTCGTGCAGGTCGCGGCCGCGATTTTGAGCAGGCTCATATGACTCCCCGTCGATACCGAAGGTGAATGAGAAGGCTGACGACGGAGAAGCTCGCCCGAACAGGCGTGCTTCCAGCCCTCAGTTGCTGAGGACTGGGCCAGCCATCAATCTGAGTTTATGGATGGGGCGCGGCTTGTCAACAGACATAGGGGCCCTGGCCGCCGTCAACTAGAATCAGGAGATCAAGCCAGAAGGGAGCCGACCGTGTCCGAGCCGAAAGCCGTCTCCTCCCTGGCCGACCGCCTCGACCGGCTCTTTCGGACCATGCATCCGGCCGGGCGGGCCGAGTACACGTACGAGGAGGTCGCGGCGGCCATCCGCGAGAGCGGGACGATGATCTCCCACACCTATGTGTGGCAGCTCCGCAAAGGCATGCGCGACAACCCGACCATGCGGCACCTGGAGGGGCTCGCCCGGTTCTTCGGGGTGCCCACGTCCTACTTCCTCGACGAGGACACCGCCGAGATCGACGCGCAGTTGCAGCTGCTGGCCGCGCTCCGCGAGGCGCCGGTCCGGACGATCGCATTGCGAGCGGCGGACCTTTCGCCGGCCGGCCTCGCCGCGATCCAGGCCATGGTCGAGCACGCCCGGTCGCTGGAGGGCCTGCCGGGCCTGCCGAACGGCGACGTCGACGCTCCCGAAGGACCCGGCCGAAACGGCTGACCGAACCGGCCGCAGAAGCAAGCCGCCGCCGATTCAGCACCCTGCTACCGTGTCCCCCACGGGGCTCATGGACGGGGGAATCAATGGCGCGTGCTCGACCACTGGACAAGGTCCGATCCGCGATCGCCGGAATCACCATTCCGCGCCCGTTCAGCATCGAAGCCCTCTGCGAACGCCTCGCACAAGACCGCGGACGGCCCCTCCAACTCCTGCCCCTCCCGCAACTGCCGGGCCAGAGCCTGCCATGCGGCATGTGGATCGCGACCGACACCGTCGACTACATCTTCCACGCGCGAGGAACGAGCCCGCTGCACCGGCAGAACATCGTCCTGCACGAGATCGGGCACATGCTCTGCGACCACACCGGCCGTGACGCGGGACTGGCGCAGATGTTCTCCCGCCTCGATCCCGCCGCCGTCGAGCGCGTCCTCGCCCGCGACCGCTATTCGACGCCGCAGGAGGAAGAGGCGGAACTGGCCGCCGCGTTCATCCTCGAACGTGCAGGCTGGCACGGCGCCGACACCACACCCTTCGGCGACCTCGATGACCTGTTCTGAGCCGGTCGGCGAAGTCGGCGTCGGACTCAGCCTGGTATGGCTCTCCATCCTCGCTGTGCTCTGGCTGGTCACCCTGCTACTGGCCGCCTTCCCGGGCCGCTCGCCACGACGACGCCCAATAGCCCTGTTGTTCCTGTTCGTCAGCGGGGCGGCAACGCTGGGCGGCTACGGAGTCCGACGCTGGCTGGACAAGGCCACGGGCCTCCCCGACGGCGCGATCCTCGCAGGCCACATCCTGGGCGTCGCGGGCGTCCTCACCGTCCTGGAACTGGTGGCCTCGCTGAGCCGGACGACCGGCGCCAAGCAGCGGATACTGCGGACAGCACAGTCGCTTCTCCTCGTCGACATCATCCTGCTGGTCGCCCTGTTCGCGGCCATCCCCCGACAGCTCGACCACCCCGATTTCGGCTGCTGGCATGCACAATCAGTGCTCGTAGTCAGCTACGAGGTGCTTTATCAGGCCGCGTTGGGAACCGGGCTGACCGTCGCCATCGTACTTTTCCGAACGCGGGTACGAACGGTCAGCAAACCATTGCTCCGAAACGCGTCGTACATGATTATCAGCGGCTTCGCAGTCGGCCTCAGCTATGTGGCCGTACGGTGCCTGTACCTCGTCACGCACGCTTTCGCACTGCCATACCCGT
Source organism: Catenulispora yoronensis (assembly GCF_039531695.1). Lineage (NCBI taxonomy): Bacteria > Bacillati > Actinomycetota > Actinomycetes > Catenulisporales > Catenulisporaceae > Catenulispora > Catenulispora yoronensis. The sequence continues at coordinate 5,856 of NZ_BAAAQN010000054.1, read as the reverse complement.
TTGCCGGGCGCTTCAGCTTCGTACCCGCCGTGCTGCTGGAGCTCATGCTCGGCCTGTTCGGCCTAGGCACCTTCATCCTGGGGTTCTACCGCATAGGCGTATTCCTGAGGCGGCTGTTCCGGTACCACCGCCTCCGTCCACTGTGGACCCTCCTGGACCAGGCGGCACCCGGCTACGTCCTCGGCCCTGTGCGATCAACATGGGCGGATCGACTCGATATCCGGGGAGCCGAACACAGGCTCTACCGACGCGCAATCGAAATCCGCGACGCGCAATGGGAACTATCCAAGTTCTCCTCACCGGCGATGACCGAACGCACAATCCGCGAAACCCAGAACGCCCGCCACACGCCCGGACACAATGCCCACTTGCTAAGCGAGACGCTCGACCTGGAGACCGCCCGCCGAGCCAAGCTAGCCGGACTGCCACGCACGGACACGCGACCGTCACAGGACTCTGTGACATGGTCGGGCGGCATCGACTTGGACAGCGAAAGCCGCGCGCTGCTCGCCATTCAGCGGCTCCGGCAGGATCCGTGGGTGCAGGAGACGGCTGAGGCCATTGTTTTGGAGGCGCGGGAGGTGTCGTCGGCGGCGAACAGCTGACAGCTATGTGGCCAGCAGAATCTGCTGGCCACATAGCTGCTACACGTTCAAAGGCGCCTTGTGCAGATGCGTCTTACGGAATCTCGCACCCGTCCGGCCCGCACACCGCACCCTCCGGCGCCGTCCCGCCCACGACCTTCAGCGGCTCCGGCGTCCGCGCCGCCCAGGCCTCCTCCAGCGCCTGCGTGAACACCTCCGCCGGCTGGCCGCCGGACACGCCGAACTTGCGGTCCAGCACGAAGAAGGGGACGCCGTTCGCGCCGAGCATCTGCGCCTCGCGCTCGTCCTCGCGGACCGCGTCGGCGAAAGCCTGCTCGTCGGCCAGCACCGCGCGGACCTCGGCCTCGTCCAGTCCGGCCTGCACCGCCAGCTCGACCAGCCGCTCGGCGTCGTAGACCGACCGCTCCTCGGCGAAGTTCGCCGCGTAGGCCAGGTCCAGCAGCTCGTTCTGCTTCCCGCGCGTCTTGGCGAAGTGCAGCAGGCGGTGGATGTCGAAGGTGTTGCCGTGGTCACGGCCGTCGGCCAGGTAGCGCAGACCGGCGTCGGCCGCGTTGGCGGCCACCCGGGCCTCGGCCTGCTTCGCCTGCTCGACGCTCATGCCGTACTTCTTGGCCAGCATGGGCAGAACCTCGACGGTCTGGCCCTTGGGGTACTGGGGATCCAGCTCGAAGGAGCGGAAGACCACCTCGACGTCGTCCTTGTTGGCGAAGGCCGCCAGGCCCTGCTCGAAACGCGCCTTGCCGATGTAGCACCAGGGGCAGGCGACGTCGCTCCAGATCTCGACGCGCACGGTGGCTCTCTTCCTGTGTGGTGACTGTCACATGTGAGGTGCGGGCCCCGGGGGGGTGGGCCCGCACATCTCTTGCAACCGGAAGCTACCGTGCAGTATTCCGGCCGGCGATCTAGGGATCGGGGCAGGCGGTGGCGGGTGCTCGGGAGCGGCGGCGGTGGGTCAGCGGCAGTGGATCGGCGGCGGTGGATCGGCGGTGGCGGTGGGTCAGCGGTGGCCGCCGCCGGTGACGGAGTTCGGGGTGGCGACCGGGGCCGCCACGGCCATGGAGGCCACGGCCGCGGTGGTGGCGGTGGTGCCGGCGGCGAGGAAAGCGGTCAGGGCCAGGGCTCGCACGATGCGGTTCATCGGAGTCGCCTTTCTGGGCGCGGGGTCGGTGGTCCGGGCACGCTCGCGAGGTTGCCGCGAACGTAGTTCGAACGGATGTCGGGGGTCAATGGTTCAGGCTGAAAAGCCACGCCTTTGACCGGGTATTGCGATGAGATGGCAGACCCCTGATGTGCTGCGGGTGGCGGGGAGGACACGCTGTGTCCGTCAAGGCGGGGTGGGAGGGACCTACTCGAGTCGACGCCGAGGGCGGCGAGCAGGATCGTCAGCGCCGCCTCGACGCCGATCGTCGAGGCGTTGTGCAGCCAGACCATGCATTCAAGTGCGCCCGGATCACCGCTGAAGGCGACCCAACACCACCCAAGCCCAACCTCAACCCACCCTCACACCCTCACACTCGCTCAGCCCGCTCAGCCCGCTCCGCCCGCGAAGGCTCCGCCCCCGCCAGCTCCGCGCGGCTGCTGACGCCGAAACGGCGGAACAGGCGGGTCAGGTTGCCCTCCACGGCCTTCACCGACACCTGGAGCGCGGCGGCTATCTGGCGGTTCGTCGCGCCGGCGCGGACCAGTTCCACGATCTGTCGTTCGGTCGCGCTCAGGGGCTCGGCCGGGGAGTCCAGGCGTTCCAGGCGGCCTTGGACGTAGCGCAGCCAGGGGCCGCATCCGGCGGCTGCGTAGGCCGTCGCCGCTGATTCCCACGCGGCGCGGGCGGCTGCTCGGCGGCGGGCGCGGCGTTCCAGCTCGCCCAGGGTGACCTCGGCGCGGGCGATTTCCAGCGGGTAGCTGTGCTCCGTCGGGATCGCGGCGCGGAGGCGGTCGGCGGCTTCGCGGGCGTCGCCGGCCAGGCCGTGGCGGAGGAGGCGGGCCCGGGTGAGGCCGAGTTTGACCACGTCGCGTTCCAGGCGGCGGGCCATGTCCTGGGCCTCGTCGAGGATGCGGTCGGCGGCCGTGAACGAGCCGCAGCGGGCCAGGGTCTCGGCGAGGTCGGCGTCGACCAGGAAGGTCGCCGGGTCGACCATGCCGACGTTGCGCATCAGGGTGCGGCCGCGGGCCAGGTGGTGCGCGGCCTGGGAGGTGCGGTCCAGGAGTAGTTCGGCGCGGCCGAGGAAGGCGTGCGCGTAGCCGGTGTACTCGGAGTCTCCGGAGACGGTGCCGGCCTCTATCGCCTGCTGGGCTATGTCCGCGGCGGCCTCGGCGGTGCCGCCGTTGAGCTCGCCGGCCGCCGCCAGGATCAGGGCCTGCACGCTGGAGGAGCCGGTCTCGGCCCGCAGCCGGCTGCCCAGCGAGGCCGCCTCGTGCGCCTGCCGGCACAGCCCCGCCCGCTCGTTGACCGACGCCACCAGGTGCAGCACGTCGCCCAGGTCGCGCAGCCGGCCGGCCCGCTCGACGTCGGCCCGCAGCCGGGCCGCGGTGGCCAGCGCGTCGGCGACGTCGCCGCGGCGGAGGAACCAGATGATCAAGGCCTTGCGGACGGCGATCGAGGGCAGCGTCAGGTCCCGCCCGGCGCCCAGCGCCTCGGCCTGCTCCAGCGACTCGATGGCGCGCTCGGGGTCGGCCTGGATCTCGGCCGGCACGCGCATCGCGATGGACTCCGCGCGCAGGTTCCGGTCGCCGGTCGCCAGCGCGTACTCCTCGGCCCGGCGCAGGGCCTCCAGCGCCGCGTCGATGTTGCCGGACCGGTAGGCGTGGTCGGCACGCTGCAAGCTGACGCGCGCCCGCAACTCCGGGCTCCCGGCCGCGTCGGCCTCGGCCGCCTCCAGCAGCACCGCCTGGGCCGCGATGTCGTCGTCGAGCTCGACGAGCAGCAGCCGGGCCCCCACCCGGGCGCCGGGGTCCGGACCGCCGGCGACGGACTCCGCCGCCTCGCGCGCCTGGCGCGGCAGCCCGGCGTCGAACGCGGCCCGCGCGGCCTCCAGCAGTCGGCCCGCGGCGAGGGCGGCGGGCAACGGCGTGAAGCCGGGAGCCGAGCCGGACGTGGCTCCCGATCCGCCGCCCGACGACCCGGAGTCGGCCAGCCCGCCGGAGCTGTCGGAACCGTTAGAGATGCCAGAGCCGCCAGAGCCGTCGGAGCCACCAGCGCTGCCCGAGCCGTCGGAACGACCAGAACCACCGGCCCCGCCCGAACCACCGAAACCGCCCCCGGACCCCCTCAACCCACCGGCCCCGCCCACCCCACCAACCTCATCAGCCTTCGTATTCGACACCCCGTCGGCAACCTCGACCCCACCGCCGACCCCACCGCCGACCCTGCCATCACCCTCACCGTCGTCAACCCCATGCGGCTCCACCGGCGTCCGCTCCGCGGCCATCCGGAACAGCTCCGCCGCCGTCCCCGGCGCCCCGCGGTGCACCGCGATCCGCGCCGCCTCCTCCAGCTCCCCGGCCAGCTCCTCGGTCGCCTCCGACGTCGCCAGCGCGTGGTGCCGGGCCCGCTCCAGCGGGTCGTCGTGGGCCCGCGCCAGCTTGGCGTGGCAGGCCCGCCGCGCCTCGACATCGGCGTCCGCGTAGACGATCTCCCGCATCAGCGGGTGCGCGAACCGCGGCTCCAGGTCCCGTCCGCTGACGATGATCCCGGAGGCCAGGGCCTGGGACAGGCCCCACTCGTGCCCGGCCAGCAGCTCGCGCGGCGGCCGCGCGGCGGTGGCGATCACCAGCAGCGCCTCGCGCGCCGCCTTGGGCAGCGCGTGCAGCCGGTCGGCGAGCAGCCCGCGCAGCCGCTCGGGCACCAGCAGCGGGTCCCCGGCGTGCACCACGGTGCCCGAGCGCAGAGCGGAGCGCCCCAGCTCCAGCGCGTAGAACGGGTTGCCGCCGCTGGCGTCGCGGATCCGCTGCGAGAGCTTGTCGGTGGGCCGCAGGCCCAGGCGGGTGCGGAGCAGCTCGGAGACCACCGGCCCGGGCAGGTTGCCCAGCGCGATCTCGACGGCGTCCTCCGGCAGCAGGCCCCACCACGTGGGCTCCTGCCCCTCGGAGAGCCGCTCGGCGGCCAGCACCCGCACCCGCGAGCCCTGGCGGCGGCGGACGGCGAACGCCAGCACCTCGGCGGTGGCCGAGTCCAGGCAGTTCACGTCGTCCAGGATGAGCAGCACCGGCCGCTCGGCGGACAGCGCGCGCAGCGCCTCCACGACGGCGACCCGGATGGCGAGCTGGTCGGTGGCGGCGCCGTCGGGGACCGAGCGCAGCAGCACTCCGTCGAAGGCCGGGCGCAGGTGGTACGGCACGACTTCGGGGCGGGCGGCGACGGCGTCGGAGAACAGGTCGTAGAGCCCGAGGTAGGGCAGCCACGACTCGGCGGCCGAGGAGGCGCTGCGCAGCACCAGCTGCCCGGCCGCCGCGCACGCCGCGCCGATCGCGTCCAGCAGCGCGGACTTGCCGATCCCGGCCGGTCCGGTCACCAGGACGCCGCCGCCGGCGGCCAACGCCGCCATGCACTTCTCCAGCGTCTGCTGGCGGCCGAGTATCGCTGGTGCGTCCTTCACGCATGGAAGTGTCCTCCCGCACGCCGCCTCCTGGCGAGTCCGCAGTACAGGTCTGTTCACAGAGCGTCCCGGACTTGCGGTTTCCGACGCTATGTCCCTTTTGCCACTCATCGTCCTCTCATAAATCAACTACTGGATATAGAACCCGCAGCTACCGACGGCGACGTTATTCATTCGTGACCGAATCAGCGTGCGTTTCCCCGGGTTCGGCCAGTACGGTCACAGACCAGTCGCGCCGGTCCCAGACCCGAAGAATCGGGACACCGCCGCGCACGCCGAATCCCAAAAACGCGCAAAGCGCCGGACGGGAACCGGGGACCCACGTCCCAATGGGGTGAATCCGCTTACGAAAGTGGTAGAGCAACCTCTTTTGCTCGAACCCGTCAGCTAACCCGGTAGGCGGCCAAAGAGGAAGTAGCGAACACGTACATGCGCACACCCATGGTGTTCGGCCGTCGATCCCGCGGCCTTACCTTGACCGCCGCCGCCCTCGGCGCCGTCGCCGTCCCGACCGTCGCCTCGGCGGCGACCCTGGCCCCGGCCTCCGCGCCGAAGGCCGCCCCGGCCGCCTCGCCGGCCCTGGAGGCCGCTCCGGCCTCCGCCGTCGCCGCCGCCGTCGCGCAGGTCGCCAAGGCCGTGTCGGCGCAGGCCGTCGCCCC
>NZ_BAAAQN010000053.1:0-89952 GCF_039531695.1 Catenulispora yoronensis | reverse complement strand
CCCAATTCCGCCTCAGAACTCGCTGGCGCAAGGTGGGTGCAAGGTTCGCACCCGGCCCCTTGCGCCTGCCGACAATGTCGTGACGTCATCACCACCGCGCCCGGCACCGTCCCGCTGTTCGCAGCCGGCGACGCGACCTGCGCCGACAGGCCATGGCGCACCGTGTACGCCTGGTCTGGGACCAGCGTGACCGGCAAGCTGTTCGATCACCCATTCGAACGGCACCAGGACGACGCGGACCTCTAAAAGCCGCACCGCCGCCGACGGGGAGTGCCCGATATGACCGCCCAGACACGCCACAACAGCACGATGCCGACACCCCGGCCGCGGATCGCACACCGCAACGCGCTACGAGCCGGACGTGCCAGCGCCCCGCGACGCGCACGACGCTGGGCGCACCAAAACAGACCTCTGATAAACAGCTCGCCGCTTCGCCACACCCGGCGATACGCTGACGCCTTCCCCGGAGCGTAACCGTCCGGATACGTTGCGCGCCTGACCCTCGACCGACCACCACAGCAAGGAAGATCTGTGACTGACACGACACCCGCCGCCGACCGCTCGGCCGAACTGCGCAACCGCACCGTCGAGGAGCTGAAGCAGGCAGGGACCATTGTGTCCCCTCGCGTGGAGGCCATCTTGCGGATGGTGCCGCGCGAGACCTTCGCCCCAGAGGTCGACCTAGAGGCCGTCTACGAGCCGTGGAACGGACTGGTGACCAAGAAGGACGCCGCCGGGCGGGCGCTCAGCTCGCTGTCGGCGCCCGACGCGCAGGCTCACATGCTGGAGCAGGCGCGGATCGAGCCGGGAATGAACGTGCTGGAGATCGGCTCCGGGGGGATGAACGCTGCCTACCTATCGGAGATGGTCGGGCCGGACGGCCGGGTGACGACCGTCGACATCGACGAGTTCGTCACCGACCGGGCGTCCCGCTTCCTCGGGCAGGCCGGCTACTCGAAGGTCAACGTGGTCCTGGCCGACGCCGAGCACGGCGTGCCGGACTTCGCACCCTACGACCGGATCCTGGTGACGGTCGGCGCCTGGGACATTCCGCCGGCCTGGATCGACCAGCTGGTCGAGGGCGGACTGCTGGTGGTCCCGCTGAAGGTGCAGGGCCTGATGCGGACCGTGGCGCTGGCGCGCGAGGGCGACCGGCTGGTCAGCGAGTCCGCGCGGCTGTTCGGGTTCGTACCGATGCAGGGCGCCGGCGCGCACGACAGCACCGAGCTGAAGCTGCGCGACGGAGTCACGCTGGTCTTCGACGAGCAGCCACCGGCCGACGCGGAGACTCTGGCGGGCGTGCTGGACTTCGAGCCGCTGGTGGTGGACAGCGGCGCGGGCCTTCGCCTCGGCGAGCCGTGGGCGACGATGCAGATGTGGCTGGCCACCACGGTCCCCGGATTCTGCCGGATCATGGTCGACCGCATGGCGAACGAGGCGTCGGACCGGCCGCTGGGCGGCGGCTACACCGGCATGGCGGCCGTCGACGGCACGAACCTGGCCTACGCGGCGACCCGGGACCTGGGAGACAGGGAGCTGGCGCTGGAGGTCCACGCCTACGGCCCGGACCCCGCCGCCCTGGCGAACCAGGTCGCGGCGCAGCTGGCGATCTGGGACCGCGACCACCGCGGCGGCCCCGGCCCGCAGTACCTCATCTACCCGGCGGCCACCCCCGAGGCGGAGCTGCCCGCCGCCGACCTCGCCGTAGCCAAGCGCCACGCCCGGGTCCTGATCTCTTGGCCGCAGCCGACCGGCGACGACAGCCAAGACACCCTGCACCACCCCAACCATCAGTAAGGAGAGTGTGATCGTGACGACGATCAAGGCGACCGGCGACGGAACGGCGCTACTGGAGGCGCCGTCCTGGGACGACGAGTTCGACCTGGACGTCCGCGCGGTGCTGTCGCACCAGGCGGCGATCTGCAGCAACAGCTGCCCCACCGACGACGGGTGCGGCTCCAGCTGCTCCAACGGCGCGTCCGCGTGCTCGTCGGAGAGCAACAACCAGTTCTGATCTGACCGGGTACCCCCGGCCGCCGCCGAGGGCGCCGGCCGGGCCCAGCGGAGTCGACACCGGATCGAGGGGACGATCGTGCAGCCAGCAGACCGATGGCAGTGGGGCGGGGCAGGGCTGCTGCGGGTCAGCACCGACCCGGGCGGCCTGGACCTGCCCGACGGCCTGGACCTCGCCGATCCGCAGGCCGCGACAGCCTGGGCGGCGGGAGTGTGGCAGCGCGCGGAGGTCCGCGCGGCGCTTGTTGTGGCCAGCCCGGCGCTGGCCCGCCAGCTGGACCTGATGACCGAACACCCCGGACAAGACCCGGCCGGTGCGTGCCGGGCCGCCTCCGCGCTGGCGGCCTACCTGCTGCGGTGGCAGCGGCGCCCGACCCCGCTGGGTTCCATGGCCGGCGTCGCACCGGTGCGGATCGACGGCCCGGCGAAGGTCCAGTACGGCGGCGCCCACCGCCTGTCGATCCGGGCGGACTGCCAGTGGCTCGCCGAGGTGACAACCAAGCTGCACCGCTGCCCCGAGCTGGTGGAGCGGCTGCCAGTGGTCGCGAACAACACGGTCGTGCGACGGGGCCGGCGCCTGGTCGCCGCCGGGGTGCCGCCGATCGGTGACGCTCGGGCCGAAGCGCTGTCGGAGACCTCGGTGCGCGCCACCGCTCCGGCAGCCGCCGCCTTGTCGATGGCTACGCCCCCGATCGTGTTCGGCGCGCTGCGCGAGGCGCTGGCGGACCGGTTCCCGGCCGCCACGCCCGAGCAGATCAGCGCCGTCCTGACCGCACTGACCGGCCAGCAGTTCCTGCTGACCGCGCTGCAGATACCGCTGAGCGACCCCGACGCGCTGGGCACGCTGTGCTCAGTACTGCGCCAGGCCGACGCCGAGGAGATACCCCAGATCGCCGCACTAGTCACCGAGTTGTACGCGATCTGCGACACGATGGGCGCCGGCCTGCTCGACGCCGTGCCACCCGGGCTCGCCCAGCAGATGACCGCCCTCGCCGAGGCCGAGCGCACCCCGCTGATCGTCGATGCGGCCGCCGACTGCGAGGCACAGATCCCCGCCGCGGTGGCACGCGAGGCCCGGGACGCGGTGGAGGTGCTGTACCGGCTGTCGCCGTTCATGGGCGGCTACCCGCCGTGGCGCGACTACCAGACCGCGTTCCGCGCCCGCTACGGCACCGGCGCGCTGGTGCCGGTGCTGGACCTGGTCGCCGATTCCGGTCTGGGCCTGCCGACCGGGTACATCGGCTCCGGCCGCGAGCGCGGGCCGCGACAGATGTCCGACCGCGACGACAAGATCCTTCGCCTGGTCCAGCAGGCCACGATGACCGGCGGCGAGATCGTCCTCACCAACGACCTGATAGACCACCTGGCCTCCGCGCCCGTCGACCCAGCCCGGCTGCCGCAGCGCACCGAGATCTCCTTCGCGATCCGGGCCGCCAGCGCCGACGACGTGACCGCCGGCCGGTTCACCCTGCTGCTGACCGGTACCCCGCGCCCGGCCAGCAGCATGGCCGGACGGCACGCCCACCTGCTGCCCGAGGCCGACCAGGCCGCGATCCGCGCCACCTTCACCGCAGCCGGCCCCGACACGGTCACCGCCCAGCTGTCGTTCGCCCCGCGCTGGCGGCGCAGCGAGAACGTGGCCCGCACCGCCGCCCTCACCCCGGCCGTGATCGGCATCGCCGAATACGCGCATCGCGACCAGCAGGAGGTTATCGATCTGAACGATCTCGCTGTGACCGCCGAAGGCGCGGACCTGCTCCTGATCCAGATCTCCACCGGCCGCCGGGTCGTCCCGCAGATCACCAGCGCCCTGGAGGCCGCCTCCCACACCCCGCCGCTAGCCCGCTTCCTGTCCGAGGTCGCCATCGCCTGCTTCCCCACCTACAGCTCCTTCGCGTTCGGCGCGGCCAGCGCCATGACCTACCTGCCGCGCGTGCGCTACCGCCGCACCATCCTTTCCCCGGCCCGCTGGCTGCTGAGGGCCGACCAACTGCCCGGCCGTTCGGCCGACCAGCAGCAGTGGGACACGGCGCTGGACGGCTTCCGCGAGCACTGGCGCGTCCCGGACCACGTGGCCATCGTCGACCACGAACGCGCCCAGCCCATCGACCTCCGGCGCCGGGCGCACCGGCAGCTGCTGCGCGCCCGGCTGGATCGCGGAGGCCATCTGGAGCTTCGGGAATGCCCCGCCCCTGAAGAGTTCGGATGGATCGGCCGCGCTCACGAGATCCTCCTGATCATGACCCGTGCCGGCCGGCCCGTGCCCCGGCACCGGACCATCGCCGCCCTGCCGCCCGTCGTCGAGGTCGGCGACCTTCAGCTTCCTGCGGTCTCGCCGGTCCTGGCACTGCGCCTCGGCGCTCATCCCGAGCGCATGGAGGAGATCCTGGCCGACCACCTACCGGCCCTTATCGAGACCAGCGGCCCGCCGGTCTCGGCCTGGTGGTTTCACCGGCACCGCGACCTGAGCGACCACCGCGCCGCCCAGCATCTAGCGGTCTTCCTGCGCCTGGACGACGAGCAGGAGTTCGCGCCAGCCGCAGCGCACGCCGCTGCCTGGGCCACGGCGCTGCACCGCGACCGGCTGGCATCCGGCCTGCACATCACCGACTGGACCCCGCCGACCGGCCGCTACGGACACGGCCAGGCGCTGACCGCGGCGCTCGAGGTGTTCGCTGCGGACTCCGCCGCCGCGACCGCGCAGATCCGTGCCGCGCGGGCCGCCGAGCTGCGCCCCCAGGCGCTGGCCGCGGCCAGCTTCCTCGACCTCGCCGCGGCCCTGGCCGGCGACCCGGCGTCCGGCCGGGCCTGGGTGCTGCGCGAGATCGCCCAGACCAGCGGCCATCTCAACCCCGAACTGCGCGACCAGGCGTTGTCCCTGGCCGACGGGCTCGGCCCGCTTCACGGAACCGACGCGGGCCAGACGGTGAGTGACGCCTGGCGCTGCCGCGGCGAGGCGCTGACCGGGTACGCCGCCGCCCTGTCCCCGCAACGGGACCCGATCGGCGTGCTCGAGCCGCTGCTGCACCTGCACCACCTGCGCGTCGTCGGCGCTTACCCCGACTCCGAGCGCGCCACCGGCCGCCTGGCCCGAGCCCTGGCCCTGCGCCAACAAGCCACCACCGGAGCCGACCGATGACGATCACCGCCTACCTCACCCAGACCGCCGACGACCACGCCCGGCTCCTGCACACCCCGCCGGAGCAGAAGTACGGTCACACCGGGACGGGCGCCGACCTCGCCGCAGGCAGCGCCGGAATCGCCCTGGTCCACATCGAACGGGCGAGCTGCGGGCGGGACAACTGGCGCACCGCGCACTCCTTCATCCAGTCCGCCGCCGGCGGCCCGGTGAGCGACCACGACACCTCCGGCCTGTTCCTCGGCGCCCCGGCCCTGGCCTTCGTGCTGCACGCCGCCGCCGGAACCACGTCCCGCTACCGCACCGGCCTGGGCGACCTCGACCAGCCCCTGGCGCAGCTGGCCCACCGCCGCACCCAGGCGGCGATGACCCGCATCCAGCAACGACGGCCAGCCGCCTTCGCCGAATACGACGTATTCTCCGGCCTGACCGGCATCGGCGCGCTGCTGCTGCGCCGCGATCCCGGCGGCAGCGCCCTGGAGCAGGTCCTGACCTACCTCGTCGCGCTCACCCGACCGCTGCCGGCCGGCGACCGGGCGCTGCCGGGCTGGTGGGTCAGCCACGACCCGACCCGGAAGGCGCCCGCGGGATACCCCGGCCACGCCAACCTCGGCGCCGCCCACGGCATCGCAGGGCCCTTGGCGCTGCTCGCCCAGGCCGCCCGAAAAGGCATCACCGTCGAGGGACAGCACCAGGCGATCGCCGACATCTGCCGCTGGCTGTACCGGTGGCACCGCGACGAGGACGGCACATGCTGGTGGCCGGAACACCTCGGCGCCGAAGATCTCCGCTCTGGACGCTCCCGGCAGACCGGCCCGGCACGGCCCAGCTGGTGCTACGGCACCCCCGGCATCGCCCGCGCCGGCCAGCTCGCCGCGCTCGCCCTGGCCGACCGCACCCTTCAGCAGCACTTCGAGGACGCGCTGCTGGGCTGCCTGGGCGACGAGACCCAACTGGAACAGCTGAGCAACGCAGGACTGTGCCACGGCTGGGCCGGGACGTTCCAAACCGCCTGGCGCGCCGCCGCCGACGCGGCCACCCCCGCGCTGCGCCACCAGCTGCCGCGCCTGGCCGACAAGCTGGCCGCCGCCGCGGCCCAACCCCACGGCCACGGGCCCGGCCTGCTCACCGGCACCGCCGGCACCGCCCTGGCGCTGCACACCGCCGCCACCGACACCGCCCCGACCTGCGGATGGGACGCATGCCTGCTCATCAACTAACCGCTGCGACACTCCCGACCGAAGAAGCCGTCTGGCGGATCCTCGCCGGCGACGACCTGGGCGCCACCGCCGAGATGTTCGCCCTCGAGCCAGAAGATCTGTCGGCCGCCGCCCAGATCTACCGGCAGGCCGGCCACCACGCCCTGACCTCCCAACACGACAGCGGCTGGCAGCAGCTCTACCTCCACTTCACCGAATGGACCGGCGCCGACCGCATCGCGGCGACCCATCTGCTCCCGATCCTCACCGCAGCCGAGCACCGCCACGTGATCAACGACTGGTGGTTCATGCGCAAACACCCCTGCTGGCGCCTGCGCATTCGCCCCAGCCCCGGCCGCCACGACGTCGTCGCCGAACTGTCCGCCGACCTCGACCAACTCACCGCCGCCGGTCACCTCCAGGGCTGGTGGCCAGGTGTGTACGAGGCCGAAACCGCCGCATTCGGCGGCGAACGGGCCATCGACGCCGCCCACCAGCTGTTCGCCACCGACAGCAAAGGCGTCCTCGATCTGGCCGCCGACGGCGCCGGCCTGGGACGGCGGGAGCTGTCGATCCTGCTGTGTGGCGCCCTGATGCGCGACGGAGCCCGCCTGGAATGGTATGAACGCGGCGACGTCTGGGACCGCGTGGCCGTCGAACGCCCCCTTCCCACCGCCGTCCCCGCCGAGAAGATCGCCGCGATGGCGGAAACACTGAGAACCCTTCTGCTCGCCGACACCGCGCCCGACGGGCCGATATTCACCGACGGCGGCCCAGCCGACCGGCACTCCGGCTGGGCCGCCGAGTTCCGAAACACTGGGCGTGCGCTCGCCGACGCGAACGCCGCCGGGCAGCTGCACCGCGGGCTGCGCGAGGTGCTCAGCTACCACGTGATCTTCCACTGGAACCGGCTCGGACTGCCCGCCCACACCCAGGCGGTCCTCGCCCACGCCGCACGGCACGCCATCCTCGGCCCAAGCGTCCTGACGCACAGTGCCCCACAGCGTTCGGCGCATCCCCGCTCGCCGAGTCCCGCGTCGGCGCCACCATCGGATCACGGCGCCGCGCTGGCCCGGTTCCCGCTGATCCACCAGGGCCGCCAGCACTGCGGCGACCTGCCCTCCCGGATCGCCCTCGTGGAGGAATACGCCGCCAACAGCACCACCTACGCCGACCCTGACCGGCGCATCAACGACGCCGCAGCGGCCTGGAACCTCGCCGCCCTCATCGCCGCAGACTGCGAGCTGCCCGAACTGGCCAAAGAATTCAGCCTCGCCCAGTTCGACCTGTTCCACCAGGCATGGCCGCTAGCCGGCAGACCGGCGATCGCCGCCCTGCAACCGCTGGTGAACCTCGCCCGCCTCACCCAGCGCACCGGAGACCCGAAGCACGCCTATGACGTCCTCGCCCAGATCGAGACCGCCGCCCTCCACGGCGGCACCGTCGACGTCGCCGACCTGACGATCCCCTTTGAGGGCTTCCTGGACCCCGGCGGCGACCGCAACCCGCTCCAGAAATGGCTACGCCGAACGATGCGCGAAGACGGCACCCGTGCGCTAGTCGCCGCACGAGCCTGGGACGAGGCCGCTGCGCACGCCTGCCGCTACGACGACCTGCCCGAACAGATGCACGAGTCGCGCCAGCTGCTCGTCATCGCCGCAGCTCGCGCAGGACAATCCGAGGACGCACTGGCCCTCATCGACTCGGGCACGACCGCTCACCCCTGGCAGCAAGCAGTTGCCGGCTGCCTGCGGGAGTTCGTCGGCGCAGGGACGAGTAATCCGGACGCGCTGATCAGCGATATCCAAACCGCGCGCGCAGCCGCCGCCGGACCAGTAATGACGATGTTCCGGATCAGACTCGCCCTCACCGCGGCGCACCTGCTCGCACCGACGCGACCGCGCCACGCAGAGCTGCTGCGCGGCGAAGCCGCCCGCGACGCCGAGGAATCCGGCAGCGCCTACGCCGCGCGCGACGTCCTCGACGATGCCGAACCCCTGCACGACCCACTGCCCAACGATCCGACCCTCCAGGACCTCGTCACCAACGCAGGGCTGCGCCGAGGATCCATCCCCCATGATCTACAGACCCGGCTCGCCACCGCCACCGGTCAGGCGGCCGACGTCATCACCGGCACCTTCAAGTCTCTGATCCCGACATCCCGCTGATGCCTGTCCTGGTTTGAAATCTCGGCCAATGGCCTTGACCTGCTCGTTCACACAGCTGGCTCGTAGTGCGCTAGGAGTCCTCCGAGGCGTTGCCGGCGTCGAATCTGGCTGGCCGGGGTGGGAAACGGGATGACGTTCGAGTCGTCATCTGGGGCACGAAGCCTGCGATGTTCGCCTTGATGGCTGCGGTTGGCGTTGTAGTGCGCGATGTACTCGGTGAGCACGATGTAGAGATGCCGCTCGCCGGCGATCAGAATCCGGTCGGTGACTTCGCGGCAGACGGAGCCAATGAACCGTTCCGCGATTGCGTTCATCCGGGGCGCCTGCGGCGCGGTCAGCACGACGTCGATGCCGATGGAAGCGAACACCACGTCGAAGGCAGCGGTGAACTTCGCATCCCGGCCCCGGCTCAGATGAGTGAATCGATGACCGGCCTCCTCGAGACCCTGCGCCTGCCGATAATGTCGTCCCGGCATGTCAGGCGGTGTGTCGGTACTCGTGCACGATGCCGCCGAGTCGGTCGTATCGGCGGATGTCAAGGTCCGTGACTCGCTGTGGATCGGTGATCGGTACGGGCACTGCACGTAGTGGAGCGGCCTGCTGCATCGCTTGATGAGCGCGGTAGCGGTTGTAGTGCGTTTCGTACTCGTGCAGGGCGTGCAGCAGGTGACGCTGGCTCCAGATCAAAGTGCGGTCCAGCAGTTCGTGACGGCAGGTCTGCACCCACCGCTCCACCACCGAGTTCATCCGCGGCATGCGGATGCCACTGAACACGACCCGGATCCCCGCCTGTGCGAGGACCTCATCGAACAGCGGCGGGAACTTCGCGCCCCGGTCGCGGATCAGATACTTGACTGTGGCTCCAGCGTCTTCCAGGTCCATAACCAAGTTCCGCGCCGCTTGGGTGACCCAGGCGGCGGTGGGATGGGCCGTGGCGCCCAGCACCCGGACCCGTCGGGTGACGTGCTCGATTACGGCCAGGATGTACTGGCGCTGCCCGGTCAGTGTGACGGTCTCGATGAAGTCACACGCCGGCAGCGCGTCGGCCTGGCTGCGCAGGAACGCGGCCCATGTTGATTTCAGGAACGGGAACTGGGCCCATCTAGGAACGAGTTCTGGCCCCACTCACGGTCTCGGAGCTTCATGATCGGGCATGAGATTTGGCCCCACTTGGAGCGTGGCTGAGCGCGGCGGCGGTCAGATCTCGATGCGGCGATACCACCATGGGAGGTCGATCGGGGCATGCGGGTTGTTGACCGTTCGGGCGATGTAGCGATCATCAAGTGGGTTGATCAGAGCGTGCAGCTCCCGTCGGGCTCTGCGGCGGAGGATGTGGAGGGCGTGTTCCAACGTCAACCTGATGTGCGGGGATGGGCTGCGCAGCGGGTCGTCAGTAGCGATCATGTTGTGGTAGCCGTCCCCGAGAGGTGATCGCCGATTGGCCCGATGGGCTGTCTGCGCCCAGCGCTGAAATGCTGAGGCCACCTCGCCCTGACGAAGCCCGTTGGCTCGTTCGAAGTCGGCGATCTGGCGATTCGCTGAAGCCGAGAGTCCACGGATGACTGTCGGCGCGTGATGTTTGAGGCGTCGGGGCTGACCAGCCCTGACCTCGCCCGGTGTCCGGCGAGGCATGGCAACTTCCAGAGTATCCAGGCGTGTATCGAGTTCCTCGACTCTAAGGTTGCCCGCGTGCGGGATCAACACCTGGCCTCGATCTTCAACGGGATGTGCTCCTCAACCTGTCGCCTGCTGTTGGGCTCGGGTCTGGGCGAGCCGGTAGGAGTCAGTGCCGGTCTCGATGATGTTGCTGCCGAACGTGATCCGGTCCACGATCGCAGCGCAGAGCCGCGGGTCGGTGAACGTCTTGGCCCAGCCGGAGAACGACTCGTTGGAGGCGATCGCGACGCTGTTCTTCTCCTCCCGCTCGGTCAGCACCTGGAACAGCAGCTCGGCGCCGCGCTTGTGCAGCTTCATGTATCCCAGCTCGTCGATCTATGCGGATATCCGCATAGGTTGACGAGCTCGGCTATCTCGAACTGGACCGCCGAGGAGCGGAGCTGTTGTTCCAGGTTCTCACCGAGAGGGAGGAGAACAACAGCGTGGCGATAGCAAGTAACGAATCGTTCAGCGGCTGGACGAAGACGTTTACCGATCCCAGGCTCTGCGGGGCGATCGTCGACCGGCTCACGTTCAACGGCACCATCATCGAGACCGGCAACCAGTCCTACCGGCTGGACCACGCCAAGAACCGCCAGGAAGCACCAATTGGGTGACCGTCAGACCACGCTCACCAGCCTCGCAGGAACTCCCGCGCCTGCTCGGCGACCTCCGTCAGCTGTTCCCCGGCCTCCAGCCAGGTTGCCGCCGAAACCTGCCACGACTCCGGCATGCCTGACGAGTAACGCAGAGTCCACAGCAGGCGGACATGACCTCCGGAGCGGAACGTGGCCGACAGCGTCAGGTGGTTGGTATGCCAGAGCCGCTCCCCATCCCAGCCCCGGAAGTCCGCGGCGAGCCCGGCTAGGAACGTCGACAGGAACTCGCTCTGCCAGGCATGGACCTCGACGTGTTCCAGGCGAGCGTGAAGTCCTTCGGCCTGCACCTCGATACCAAACGCCAGCTCGTCCTCGCCCTGCCCGACCGGATCGAACAGCCGCACGCGGGTCGAGCGATCCTCCTGGCAGCGGATCACGATCTCCTCGGACTCCGCGCGATCTTCAAGGTGCATGCCCACAGACGATAGTCGAACCCTCGACCGCAGATCCGTCGCGGCCGATTTCAGAAGATCACACGAAACCGGACGGTGCGACGATGCGACCGGGGCCAACTCGGGCCAACATCCGGGGCCGCCGCAAGGCGCCCTAACTTCCAAGTCGATCTATGACTGGAGCCTGCTCAGAGCGTCCTGGTGGGGCCACGCGAGAACGTCACGGCCAGGCTCTGCCAACACCCGGCACAGCCACAGGTCCCGCTGCGTCGATGCACCAGATAAGGGTCCGTTATCCGATCCAGGTGTCGGAGCGCCTGCCCCACTTCGGATCGAAAGATCCAAGTCACTGCCGACCCCGGTTCTCAGCATCAGGCCTGGAATTGGTCGGTCGTGCGCCCTGGGAACGCAGTCGCCTCGTTGTAGCGGACTCGGTGTTGCAGGCAGTGATAGAGGCAGCCCAGGAAGCGGTTGTTGAGGTTGCGCAGAGCTGCGGCGTGGCCGTCTCCGGCTTCGCGGCGTCGGTCGTAGTGGGCGCGTCCCCCGGGGGATGCGGTCAGCGCGCAGAAGGACCATCGATAGCCGACGCTGGCAAGACGGTCGTTCTTGACGCGACGAACTCGCACGCTGATCTTCTTGCCGGACGCGCGGGTGATGGGTGCGGATCCGGCATAGGCCTTCAGCGCACGGGCATCTGTGAAGCGGGCGCGGTCGTCGCCGAGTTCGGCCAGGACCCGGGCGCCTAGCAGCGCTCCGAGGCCCGGGAAGCTGCTGACGATCTCGGCATCGGGATGCCGGGCGAAGGCGTCAGTGGCCGCTTGTTCGAGCTCGTCGGCGCTCTGACACGCAGCGTCGAGCTGGCGTAGCAGAGCCAGGGCGCGATGGCCCATCGCCTCTTCGACCTGGGGAAGGTGGCGCATCTGGGGCCCGTGCAGGGCGGCCAGGATCCGCTCGGCTTCCTTGTCGATGGCGCGCTGGCGGCCAGCTTTGCGCAGCAGGCCGCGAAGCTTTGCGGCGGTCAGCTTCGTGGCGCCGGCAGGAGTCGGAGCCGCGGCCAGCACGGTGCGGGCCACCGCGCCGGTGAACTTGGCCGGATCACCGAACGCATCGAGGAACGCGGGGAAATACTCGCGCAGGTGGGAGCGAAGCTTGTTCCCGGCCTGGGTGCGATCCCAGACCGCGTCCTGCTGGGCCCGCGCCAGGATCGCGATCCCCTGGGCCAGTTCGGTGTCCGCAGGCAGCGGCCGGTGCGCCGCCGCATCGGTGCGCAGGATGTTGGCCAGCACCATCGCGTCGAGGTGATCCGACTTCTTGCCCGTGACCGCGGTGCGGTCGCGATAGCGGGCCGCGGCCATCGGGTTGATCGCGTAGACGCGGCGGCCGGTGGTCCGCAGGCTGGCGACCAGCAGGCCCCGGGAGGTCTCGATCGCCACCGGAATCGGGGCATGGGGTGATTCCCCGTGACCGGCCAGCAGGTCGAGCAAGGTGGCCAGGCCAACAGGGTCATCGGCGATTCGGGCCTTGGCCAGCAAGCCGCCGTCGTGGCCGACGAGGACGACGTCGTGATGGTCGCTGGCCCAATCGATTCCGCAGAACACAGCGCTGTCAGGCAATGCGGGCTCCCTTGCTATCGTCGGACAAGACCTGTCGGCACGCCTAGCGAGATCGCGCGCGCTCCCTAATGGAAGGACTCTGATCGTTCAGGTCCGACATCCGATTAGCCGTTCGCGACCCTAGCGATCCGCGCGGGCCCCGCTCTGACGCAGGAAGTCACAGGCTTCCGGCTGAATCCAGGGATGACCGCGAAGACGGCAAGCAGACCACGAGCATGCTTCCCGCACCGACGACCACAGCGACGGCTCCAGCCGCCAAACCACTCCATCGAGTCCGGCTCCGCACCGCACCACATCCTGCGCGCATCGGCGCGTCTCAATCCACGTGCGTGCACGGAGGCCCAGAGCAGGTCAGTCTTCCGTGAGAACTCACGGTTCCGTGCTCTTTAAGACCTCGTCCCGGACCTCCGCCTGCACGAACCGGCTCCAGCAGTCCGCCTCACAAGAGGACTCACCATCCAGGTTGAGGCCTTCCTTGGAACCCTTACAACCCCATTAGGGCTCTTTCGAGAAAAAATCGGCACCCCGGCACCCACCGCTATTGTCCGTCGAGCTCTAAAAGCTTGACCTGGACGCGTTCGACATCCGGACGCATGCCGAGCCGCTGGTAGATCTCCAGGGCCTGGTTTAGGTATGCAATACCCTCGGCGGGGTTGCTGGTAACCAAGTGGTGGTTGGCGATGCCTTCAAGGGAGATGGCTTCGTCGTCGGATTTGTTCAGCTCCCGGTTCATGGCCAGAGCCTGCCGGTAGAGGGTGAGGGCGTGGAGACGGTCGCCGAGCGCGGCGACGGTGGCCGCATAGAAGTTTAGCGCCCAAGCCTCGTTAGTACGGTCATGGATTTGCCGGAAGATCTCTAGGGCCCGCTCCAGCTTATCCTTCGCCCCCGGCAAATCCCCGACATGGAACCGCAACTGCCCCAGGTGAGTTAGGGCGCCAGCCTCGCTGGCACGATTACCGATCTGCCGGGAGATCTCCAAAGCCCGGGTCTGGGCGTTCACGGCCCCCGGCAAGTCCGCAGTCAAATATCGTACCTGCCCCAGGTGGGCCAGAGCAGTGGCCTCAGCGACGCGGCTGCCGACCTGTTGGCAGATCTTCAACGTTCGCTCCAAGACCTCCGCCGCCTCCGGCAAGTCCCCAGTCAGAAACCGTATCTGCCCTAGGTTGCTCAGGGCGGCAGCCTCGCCGAGGCGGTTCCCGGTCTGCCGGAAGACTTCCAGGGCCCGTTCCAGTGCGTCTGCTGCCCCCGGAAGATCCCCGATCTGAAAAAGCGTCAATCCTAAGTAGGTCAAGGCGCTAGCTTCATTGTGACGGCTGCCGATCCGCTGGGAGATCTTCAACGCTCGCTCCAGCGCGTCCATCGCCCCCGGTGAGTTCCCGAGATAAAACCGGAGCTGCCCCAAGAAGGTCAGGGCGCCAGCCTCACCAAGACTGCTACCGATCTCCTGAAAGATCTCCAGCGCCTGCTCCAAGATATGCGCCGCAGCTAGCATATCCGTAGCCAGGTATCGAACCCGCCCCAAGTGGGTCAGTGCGGTGGCCTCACCGCGGCGATTGCCGATCTGCCGAAAGATTTCCAGGGCTTGTTCCAGTGCGTCTGCTGCCCCCGGCAGATTCCCGGCCAGCTGTCGCGCCCGTCCCAGATCGCTTAAGGTATCGGCGCGGGCGGCGGGCCGATCGCACCGAATCCCTGCTGCCTCAGCGGCTTGGTGGATCTGTAGGGCACGGGTCCAGTGGCCATCGGAGTCGAAGATTTCGGCTATGCCGTCGGCCAGCGGGATGGTGTGGTAGTCGAGGTGGTGAGTGTCGGCGTGGGTACACGCAGCGTCCAGGTTGGGGCGTTCGGCGCGCATCCAGGCCTGGGCGCTCTCGGGGTCGGTGAGGTCTGGGGCGTGGGCGGGGGGCGGGCCGTCGGGTGCGCGGCGCGGCAAGCGGGCGATGAGCATGGAGGCGGTTTGGGCGGTGTGGGCGTAGTAGTGCAGGAGCCGGTCCAGGGCCGTCGCGCGCCGTTCGGCAGGGTCGATGGCCGTGGCCTGGGTGCGGGCGTGAAGTCGGAGTAGGTCGTGGAGGCGGTAGCGGCCGGGGGTAGTTTCGGTGAGCAGGCTACGGTCGGTCAACTCCTGCAACAGCGCATCGGCCTGCTGCCGGCCGGTGGTCAGTAGTGCCGCGGTGGCGTAGGCGTCTGCTTCCGGACCGGGGATGAGCCCGATGTGCCGGAACGCGGTCTGCTGTTCGGGGTTGAGGTTGTCGTAGGACAGGTTGAAGGCGGCGGCGACTTGGCGGTTGCCGTCGTCGAATGCCGTCAGGTCTGCCAGGCCAGCGCGCAGACGGGCTTCCAGATGTTCGGAGGTCCAGGTGCGGCGGTGGGCCATGAAGGCGGCGGTGATTCGCAGTGCCAGCGGCAGGTAGCCGCACAGCTCAGCGATCCGTGCTACGGCCGGGTCGTCAGCAGGGATGCGTCCGGCGCCGGCATGCCGACGCAGCAACGCAACCGCATCAGTCGGGTGCAGGACGTCCAGGGGCATGGGGTGAGCGTCGTCGAGGGCTTTGAGGCGGTTGCGGCTGGTGACCAGCACCAGGCAACCGGCGGTCCCGGGCAGCAGGGGTCGAACCTGCTGTTCCGTGACGGCGTCGTCCAACACGATCAGGGTGCGAGTGCCAGCCAGACGGTCCCGGAAGGTTTTGGCCCGCTCCTCCAACTCCGTGGGGATGTTTCGAGGGTCCAGGCCCAGGGCCAGCAGGATCTGAGCCAGAGCATCACCGGGATCTCGCGGCGGGGTGTCGGGAATGTGGGCGCGCAATTCGATGAACAGTTGCCCGTCGGGAAACTCCTCGGCGAGAAGATGGCCGGCGTGTACGGCCAGGGCGGTTTTGCCGATCCCGGCCATGCCGTCGATCGCCGAGATCACCACCGTGCCTGGCGCTCCGCCGGCGTCATTGTCGGTGGCGGCGTTGGTAGCGGCGAGGTCGAGCAGTTCGGCGACTTCTCGGTCGCGGCCTTGCAGGACGGTGTCCATCGGCAGTTGGTGACGTGGTCCGTGGCCCGCCGCGCTGGCGGGCGGGGTTTGGCCGGTGCGGTTGAGGGCGGCGGAGTGCGCTGCGCGCAGCGCCGGGCCGGGATCGTGGCCCAGGCCGTGCAGCGCCGTGATGGTGGTTGCGGCCAGCCCGGCGGCGGCCGTCGTCTCCCCGGCCGCGGTCAGGGCGCGGACGGTGATGACGGTCAGGCCTTCGCGTTCGGGGTGTGCTTCGGCGACGTCCCGTGTCAGGTCGGCGGCGGCCTGGGGGCGGCCGGCATCCAGTTCGATGCCGGCCAGTGTCTCCAGGGCGCCGAGGCGTTTGATGTTCAGCGAGCGGGCTTGGGCGCGCAGCCAGGCCGATTCGGCATCGGCGAGGGCGATCGCGCCGGGGTTCCACAAGGCCAGGGCCCGGCGCAGGTGCTCGGCGGCCAGGACTGGTTCATGGCCGTCCAAGCTGGCGGCGCCGCGGCGTACCAGCAGGTCGAAGCGGTGGACGTCGACGAGTTCGGGGGCGACGCTGACGCGGTACGCGCCGCCGCGGACGGCCTTCAACACGTCCCGGCCCAGCGCGGGGGTGAGGGCTTTGCGCAGCCGGTACATGTAGTCGGCGATCATGGTGGTGGCGGTGTCCGGCGGGTCGTTCGGCCAGGCGTACTCGGCGATCGTCACCTTCGGTACGGCCTGCCGCTGGTGCAGGAGCAGGACGGCCAGGATCGCGCGGGACAGGGGCCCGCCCAGGTCCACTGGGATGCCGCGGTGATGTGCCCGGATGGTGCCGATCAGGCGGAACTCGAACTCCGGTGTCGTGCCCGGATCCCCGTTCATCGGCGGACCGCCCCCTTATCAGAGCCCTGTCGGGTCTACCAGTGTGCCCGCGGAACCTGCCTGGTGGCGTTGTCGTTCAGGGTGGCGTATCCGGCGATTCGCAATGCTGAAACGAGCATGCGCGGGCGGTCACGACTGTGTCGTTGTCGGTGGGTGCGGTCCGGCCTGAAGGTGAGCGCGCAACTCGATGGCACGTGGATCGTCGTAGTTGGCGGCGAGGCGGGCCGCCTCGACCCGGGCGGCCGTAGCGTCACCGGCGCCGTGCCCGTCATCGGTGGTGTCGAGGGTGTCGGCCAGGTGGGACAGCGCGTTCGCGGTCTTGTATCCGTCGGCTTGGGTGCGCAGCAGCGCGACGGCCTGGCGGTGAAAGTCAGCTGCCTGTTCTGGGCGGCCGAGCATGTGCTGGGCGCGTCCTGCCGCAGTCAGCACCCGAGCTTGGATGGTGCGGTTGCCCAGATCTTGCCCCAGGTTCTGGGCCTGCCACAACAGGTCTTCGGCCTCGGCGGGACGTTGTTCTGCCAAAGCCAGTTCGGCACGGTCGACCATGAGGACCACCTGTATCCCCGGATCCGCGCCGACGGTGGCGTCGCGGTCGGCGGCATCCAGTGCCTGATGTGCCAGTTCGAATCGTCCGAGCTCGGTGAGCGCCCGTACGATGATGCCGTAGGCCTCCAGCACCATGCCGCCTTGGTAGTCGGCGGCGGCCAGCTCAGGCAGGGCTTGTTCTGCGGTTTCCACAGCTGCGGACAGCTCACCCTGATGCTGGAGCACATCGGCGATGTTGATTTTCATGATCGCGGCCATGCGGTTCTGGCCGGTGGTATCAGCCCTGGTCGTGGCATCGTTGAAGACCTGCAGGGCTTGGTCTAGATCACGTCGGCGCATCAGGATCAGGCCTACGGCGTTGGCCGCGTCAACGCTGCCGACAGCGTCGCCGAGGGTGTCGTAGGCAGCCAGTGCTTCCTGGCCGTGGATCAGTGCTGGCTCTAGGTTGCCGGCGAACCGATGTGCGATGGCAAGGTTACGCAGCGCCCGTGCCTGGGCAGCCAGATCGTTCGATGCGCGGGCGCTACGCAGTGCGGCCTGTGTGGACTGTATCCGGTCGTCAGAGGCGTTCAGGACGAATGTCAGCGAGTACATGGTGGCTGCGAGTTGGAACACGGCCTTGTGGTCTTGGGCCTGCTCCAGAGTGCGGATCAAGGCCATCAGGTTGTGTCGTTCGACGGCATACCAGTCCACGGCCTGCCTGCGGTCGGCGAACGATTCCAGTTCCACGCCCGGAAGGGCTGGCGTGTCCACCACGTCTGCCACAGAGTTCTCGACCAGAGCGGTGGCGGCGCGGGCGGTGTGCAGGTACCAGTCTTTCAGTCGCAGCAGTGCGTGCTCGCGTTCGGTCGGGGGTTCATCGCCCTCGGCGCTGTCGGCGGCGAAGGCGCGCAGCAGGTCGTGGAACTGGAACCGGACCGCACTGCTCTGTTCCAACAGGTGCGCGCCGGCCAGCACGTCCAGCATCGTCCGGGCAGCGGTGTGCGTGGATCCCAGCAGCGCGGCGGCCGCCCCGATCCCGAACTCCGGCCCCGGGTGCAGCCCGAGCAGCCGGAATGCCCGCGCCGCACTGCCAGGCAGCGCCCGGTAGGACCAGGCGAAGACGGTGCGGACGGCGTCGGCCTCCTGCCCGTCGTCGACCGACAGCGCCTGCCACAGCCCGGACCCGGACCGCAGCTCGCCGATCAGCTCCTGAAGCGGCATCAGCGGGTGAGATGCTGCCCGCTCAGCAGCGATCCGCAGCGCCAGTGGTAGCCGGGCGCACAGCTCAGCCAGCTCAGCAACCTGCCCCCGGTCATCGAGGCTGCGGTATTCGCCGACGGCGGCCTGGTACAGGTCGGCGGCCGTAGCCGGGTCCAGCAGTCCCACGCTGATACGGCGTGCCCCGTCCCGGGCAGTAAGACCTGACAGGCGGCTGCGGCTGGTCACCACCACCAGCGAACGCTCATCGCCGGGCAGCAGCGGGCGGACCTGCCCGGCGGTGGCGGCGTTGTCCAGCACCACCAGCACCTGCCGACCGGCCAACAGCGACCGGTACATCCCGGCCCGGTCTTCCAGGTCCGCCGGGATGTCCCCGCCCGGTACGCCGAGGGCACGCAGAAAGCGTTCCAACGCCTCCGCCGGCGCCAGCGGCGGACCGATGTCGTAACCGCGCAGGTTCACGAACAGATCTCCACCGGGAAAGTCGGCACGTATCCGGTGCGCGAACCGTAGCGCCAACGAGGTCTTCCCGACCCCGGCCGTACCGGTCACCACCACTAGGCGCAGCCCGCCGCGGTACTCCACAGCCCCGGCCAGCGCCGTCAGTTCGGTATCCCGGCCGACGAACCCGGCCACATCCGCCCGCAGCAGTCGCGGCACCGTAACCGCCGGGCCAGCGGGAACGTGGTAGTGGATGCCGCCGGAAACATCGCGAGCCTGCACCACGTCTCTAGCCGACCCGGACAAGTCCGCGGACACACCCGCCCGGTCGGCATCGTCGGTCGGCCTCATCAGCGCCCCTCAACCATATGCGGCTTTACCGGCTGAATCAGTAGCCTGAATCATAGGTCAGGCTACCCGCATCGGGTCGGCAAACAACCGTGCCCGCCTGCACCAGCAGGCGGGCACGGTCAGCATCGGTCGGGCAGACATCCCGGGGCCAGGTGCCTACTGAGGAATCTCGAACTCGCCGTTGAACGCGCCCAGCAGGAACGCCTCCCACTCACCGCGATTGAACGCCAGCACCGGCCCGTCGGCCACCTTGTCATCGCGCACGTAGACCATGCCGCTAGCGAACCGCACCGCGACGCAGTTTCCCTGCTGCCCGCTGAAACTGCTCTTGAACCATCCCCGTGCGCTCATCACATACCCCCTGGTCAGTTAGGTCCACAGCCCCGGATGGGCTACAGAGTGCCTTCAACGACCACGGTGCAGCCGTGTCTTCGGAAATCGGCCGTGAGCGAACGATCTTCGGTTTCGGAGTGCGGGAAGCTGCGGACCTCAACCGGAATCTCCTGCGACACGGCTGGCATCTCACCGAAACACCAAAGGCGCCAACGACCACGCAAAGGTCCGCACCGCAGAGCGATCAGGGTCACAACCCTGGCCGCTGCCCATTCACCACCGTCGGCCTCCGCTGCGCCCCGATGCCCGCACTCTGCCAGCGCCCGGGTGGATCGTCTCGCACTATCGTCCGAATCTGATCCCTCCGGAAACGTCGTCGGTCTGTGCGACGTTTCCACGTACGGACCCGCTGACGGTCTTGTTGATCGTCACCACCGTCACCGGTGCCGTTGCCGACCGCGACTCCAGCAGCGCAGGCAGCGCTTTGACGGCATCAACAAGTTCAGGGCGTGCCGCCAACTGGCCAGCAAGATAGCCGACCCAAAACAACTCCATCCTGCTGGAGCGTTCCGGCTCCGGTCCCTGTCCCGCGATCGCGAGCGCTTGCTCCCTGGCGAGGTCAAGCTCCGTGTTGGCGGCCACAACTGCGGCGGACTCCGCGCCGGCGGGTTCGCTGTCAGACCGGCGTCGTGCCCACATCCGGGCTATCGCCGAGCGGACCTGACCCCAGGAATCGGTCAGGACCGCTGTGACCAGAGACTGCGCGCCGGGGGTCACCACATTCACCAAATCCACCCTCAGATCGTACGTGCCGCACACACCTGTCCATAAGGGTCCACCCAGTCAAGCGTCACCCCACAACCGCCCAGCGAGCCGCTAATGCTACGAGAACATGCAACAGCCAGCCTCGAACCTGACACCATCCAGGCCCGCACAAAACACGCCAAATATCGTGCGGAAGTCCACGCCGCAAAGCAATCCAAGTCACACCACCGGGTCAGGCCAGTTCTGGATCGACGATCCGGGCCGTCCGATCAGCTAGTCCCGCCGTTCCACCGCAGCGCAGCCGGACCGGGCAGATGCCCTCGCCGGCTGCGCCGCGACGACCGATAGGGTCTGGGTCTTGATGAACGAGCAGATCACGCCCACGCCGAAGCTTCCGCTCGCGCTGTCCATACTCCCTACTCGCGCGGAGATCGAGGACAAGGCGACGTGGGTCGGGCAGACGGCACACGGGGCCTGCCAGCCCCCGGCTCCTTGCCGCCGGAAGTCCTCCGCGCACTGGAGGAAGCCCGGGAACGCCAGGCCCGGGGGAAGGTCCGCGAGACCTACACCCCGGACGAACTGCGCAAGATGTTGCACCTGCCGCCCAGCTGATCAACAGCCGACGCCACGCCGGAATGCCGCCGTTCGGCCGTGAGGGTATCCGACCCCTGCTACCCTGAAGTTCGTCAAGACTCCTTGACGGACTTTTTGGAGGCGGACGAATGACGACCTGGGTCAGCGAGGATCAGAAGCACACGGGACGGGCCGTCGCCGTCGAGAGCTACACAGTCTGGCTCGACGAGCCATGGACCACGGTCGTCGCCCGGCAAGGCGCTGAAAAGATCCAACTCGCCTCATCGTGCTCATGCGGATGGCACACCGACGAGGACGAGATCGCAATGAAAGACACGTATGCGCTGGTCATGCGCACCACAGCCAACGGCAGGACCAGCGTCAGCCGCGCACTGAGTGAGCGGAAACCCCGAGCCGAGTGGGAGGATCACGTCCAGGACAAGGCGCAGGACGACGCATGGGCGAAGCTCGGTGACGCCGCCAAGCGGTTACGCGAAGGCTGGGACAACATCGCCGGGCAGGAGCCGATGGACCGGCTACGGATCTGCCGCTCCTTCCGACGCTGGTGGCTGGAGGAGACGGAACGCTCCGCGGTGATTGAGGCTCGCCGCGCGGGACGCACCTGGGAGCAGATCGGCACGGCACTGGGCGTCAGCCGACAGGCCGTTCACGAGCGCTACCGCTCTTGCACCGACGACCTCTCGCCGAACGTCTGCATCACCGTGATGGTCGACGACGACAGCGACACTGAAGCCGAACCTGCTACTTCATGACACAGACGGACTTGCCGGCCAGGTGAACCCGAAGTGGCTATGCAGCTGGTTGCGGCAGGTCTCGAACCACATCGCACACGTGTCCAAGGTCTGACGCGCAGGCCTGCCCGACAGATACTGCTCGTAATTGGCGAGGCCGACCGCGTCCCGCCGGCCGGGCGCTGGAAGATCGGCCGCCACACGAACTCGAACATCCGCAGGGGCGGAGTGATCGGCGGGATGATCCCGTTGATGCGCGTCACGGCGAGAGCCCGCTGATGACCCAAACGATTGCGCGCATATCGGGCACCCTGCAACACCAGAGCCCCGGCCTGGCCAGACAGCTTTTCATAGTCTGCTGCGCAGAGATCGGTGAAGCCCTCATGGATGCTGACGGCCCACCACATGGCCTCCGCGAGCGGGACGACTACGGCTTCCAACACAGCGTCGGCCTCATGCTGCTGAAACCGAACCCGAGCCTGGTGGAACCCGAGGATGGCGGTTTGCAGCATGAACCGAGGGTCGTCTGCAGCAACGCTCATCCTACAAGAATACGGGCTCTTACATGATCGGCAGCCCAGCTTCGAGCAATTGTCCCTGACCCCGCGTTGTTAGTCGGCCACTACCTGCCTAAAGGCTGCCCGAGCCCTCTAACTGCGAGATCGCTCGACAACCCAAAATGACGAGGGACCAAGGCGCCTTCGACCAGCACGTTTCCCGAGCGGAGCAAAATATGTCTACCCACGGCAAAAAGTAGATAAAAAGGTCACACCAAGCCTCTGGGGACCCTCCGAAGCAGGCCGTTGAGCAGGGAAAATGACAACGCCGGCCCGGTGGTGTCAACAGAGGGAGTAGCCTCGACTTGACCAGGGGTCACGCTTTACATTCAAGTGAGACGTCGGCACGACTGGCGCCAGACAGCACAACAGGCAGCTGCCGCGCGACCGCAGGATCAATCAAGCTGCCTGCGTGCTCAACGCTGAAAGCCCTGACCCGCCGGAGTCCCTTCCGGGTCGGGCGTCAGCGGCTATTCCACAGCTGATCCAGCGCAGCGGCGGCTTGAGCGGCGACAGCTGCTGCCATCAGCGCTTTCCTGGCCCACCGCGGCCTCCACCAGCGTCGGAAATCGAACCGACGAAGCTTTTTGCCGGGCTCTGCGTTGCCGCGGCCCTCGTTCTTGTCGGGGTCCACGGGCTCCTCCTTCGTTCGCGGAAACCGCCCTGGTCCTAGGGATGGCCGGCCTACCCCTGGAATCAGACAGCTTTGGTGGCGGGGATGATGTCGGTCGTTGCCCGGCGGATGTGTGGTAGCGTCAGCGCTTTGGTAAGCGCGACGGCCTCGTCGAACGCGGCGCCGGAGGTCGCGGGGACTGCGGAGGCCGGGGCCTGGAGTCGGGGTCGGGGCGTGGTGGTGGTCTCGGTCATGGTGCGATGTGGTCTTCTTCCTGGTGGTGACGGGGATGCGGGTCGCGCGGTAGTGGGTGGGTTTCGATAGGTTCCCGGTCATGACTGATCTTGATCCGCTGGTGCGGCCTCTGGCTGGGCTTGTCGCCGAGTTGGCGTTTCGGCTGGACGGCTCCGATGAGGAGCTCGTGGACGAGCGGTGGGCGGCCAAGGCGCTGGAGTGGATCGCGTATGTCTGCGGTCAGCTTCCGCCTGAGCAGCGGCAGCGACTGGTGCAGGTCATGGCCGAGCGCGCGGCCGAAGCCCGGCCCGGCCCGGAGCGTGAGTTCCTGGAGTCCTTCGCCGAGGACTTTGGGCTGGTGGACGAGGACGACGAGTAGCCGCGGCGCGGGTTCAGCGGCGGTCTCCGAATCCGGACAAGGCCGAGGTCGCAGGGTGCAGGCTGTGCTCCTCGCCGGCGCGGCTCGGCGAGGTCGGGGCGTCGTGGAACGACTGGTGGTGCAGGATCGAGCGCAGGTCGCCGTCGGCGAACCGGGCGGCCATCGCCGCCGTCCCGAGTGCCCGGTCGACGGCGCCCTGCCCGCGCAGCTTTGCCAGTGCGACGGCCTCGGCCATCCTGGAGGCGATGCCGCGCACGCCTTCCTCCTCCTCCTCCTCCTCCTCCTCCTCCTCCAGCTACGATGCGGCACCAGGACCGATCGCCAGGAACGCCTCCTCGGCAGCGTTGGTCGGCTTCGGCGTCCTGGCCCCTCGTGCGGACTCCGGGTAGTGCTCGTCCAGGATCACCGGGTTCCCCGGCGTTGACCTGTGGTGCCGGGCGATCTTGGCCGGGGTGCCGTCAACGATGCCGGTGACGACGAGTTCGTCGCCGTGCCAGCGCACGAACACCTGCCGGTCGGCGTGCTGGTGCGACACCGAGTAGCGGACCTGCTCGACCCGGATCGTAGAGTCCTTGTCGTGGACCTGCCGGGTCGTGCCGAACGCCTGCGTGTAGGGGTGCTCGGGCACCTGGTGCAGCCGGAACCGCTCCTCGCCGAGCATCTCCAGTGGAATCCGTCGGGTCTCGCGGTGCACCCGGCCGTTGACCTCGGCCATGAACGCGTCGCACGCCACCTCGATCTCCCCGAACGACACGTAGCTGCCGCGCAGGTTCGTCGTGGTGGGGACGATGTCCCGCTTAGCTATCTTCACGGTGTTCTCCACCCCGCCTTTCGAGGCTGGGTCGGCTGGCATGCAGGTGCGGATCACCGTGCTGTAGAAGCGGCCGATCGGCACGATGCCCGGGTTCCGCACGGCGATGTTCGCGATGTGCGCCGTGGTCACCGTCTTCTCGTTGTCGGTCAGGCAGTACGTCGGCACCCCGCCGCACGCCCGCCGCGCGGTGCCCGGCCTGGTAGGACTCCTTCGCCGCGGCCACCGCGCGGCGGGCGTGCGGTTGGTGCCGTCACAGCCCATCGCGACAAGCTTCTTGTGGACCTGGTCGGCGCCGATCCGGCCGCGCGAGGCCTCGATGAGCTCCTCGACCTCGGGCATGAAGGCGTCGATCACCTTCGCGCACGGGATCCGCGTTGACGAGTCGATGCCGGTCCCACGCAACTGGACGTAGCGGCGGACCGTGTGGTGGTCGCATCCGGCCAGCTCGGCTGCTTTGCGGTAACTCCCCGTTAAGTCGTATGCAGCCAGTATTTCCATGATCTCCTCATTCGTCTTCACGGTCGGCCACTTTGGCAAGCAGCCTCCCGAAGGCAGGTGGGGAGGTCAATAGTTCGTCAATGGGTGGTCTTCATGTCCGCCGGTGGGTACCCTTTGTTTCCGCAGCGGGGAGCTTGTCACGCCCGCTCACACGTATGTGGCGACCTTCGGGCGGCGAGACTCCTCGAATGAGGAGTCTTAGCCCATGCGGCTCCGCCGGTGCGCACGGCGGTTCAGCAAGCAATCAGCTGATCCGCCTGGCCCTGACCACCGACTTCGGTGGCCGTCGGAACGAGTACGCCGAGATTGACGAGGAAAGACTGCGCCCAGGACGCCTGCACGATGACCGGGCCGACAGCCATATGGGATATAAACGTCGCGGGGTAGGCGGTCAGCTGCCGATCTGCAGCGTTTGCTCCGATCGCACCAGCAGCCTCAATACCATTCAGATTCGCGGTGCTCTCGGCCAGTCGGCCCGTAGCGTGCGCAGGGATGGCGATCCGAGTCGCGCCCATGGAGTGCGCGAATGAGTTCACGCCGACGACGGCTACGGCAGCCGATAGACCGGTCACGCTGATCAGGGCAGTGACACGGGCGGCAGGTGCCGACACGGAACGAAGCTTCATCAATCTCCTTCAGCCTTCAACGGTATGGGACGCCTTCGCGTGAGCGGCAGAGAAGATTGAGGCGTCACACCCGCATGATCATCGTTTGGTCACGCCTTAGCTGCTGCAAGATGGCGGAGCTCTCATGCAGCAAAGCTAAGAAGGTGCGCTCAGGAGCGTAGCCGGAGGAGGGCTGCCTTGGAGGTTGAATCGCAACTTTCGACCTCCCTTCGCTACTGATGCGCTACCTGTCGTGACTGGAGTCAGGCCGTGGCATTGCATGGCAGGAAGACCCCTACGCCGATTTGAGTCACGACCGGCAACGAGCCGTTGCTCTCGGATATGGGCTCCGGTACGGTCTTCCCGAGGCAGTCCAGACTTTTTCGGGACAATTGGACCGAAGCGAATCGTCAGATGATGACGCAGAAGCCGCCGGCTGACGGCGTGGTGCACTCAAGAGTGGTGCACCACGCCGAGGGCTCGAAGACATACGGGGTGCTTTTTGGTGCTGCGGGTCAACGCTGCGATGCAGCGGCGGCTGGACTCGATCCAGACAAAGTTGCTCCTGGCCAGACAGGCCAGTGCCATAACGCGCGAAACACTCGCCGACGATCTGGGCATAGCAAAACGGACGCTTCGAGATTGGGAAACGTGCTACGACTCCCCGAGCCTGGCCCATGCGCTGAACTGGGCAAGCAGGCTCGGCTATCAGCTAACGCTCGCAGACAGGCTGGGCAAGGCAAAGCCCGAACCCGTCGCCGCCGAAGGCGAGGCGCCTTGGGAGTTACGGGAGATGCGCCGCCTGACGCCGCCCCTGAAATCCAGGCGTGAGGCGCGCAAGATCTCACAAGAAGACCTCGCGTTGATCATCGGCGTGGCCAGGTCGACGCTGCGGCGCTGGGAGGATGGCGAACAGTTGTCCCGGCTGATCGCCTTGATCGTGTGGTCCGACCGCCTCGATTTCACCCTGGACCTGGAGCCACGCCCGCAGCTACGCCGCTCCGCAGCCCTAGCGCGCGCCTAGAGAGGCACGACCAGCCAGGCACAACCGCGCCCTGCCAGAGTCAGCGCCTCCGAGCCCAGCCAAACCTTACCGTCGTGTTTTGACATCAATTAAGGCTGGAGTCTGATAACAACCCATGCAACCATGAGCGTGGAGCTAAGTCCTGCAGTGCACGAGGGGGCACACGTGCAGTACAAGTTGCTCGGCCCGGTCGGCCTGCGCCACCAAGAACGTTTCGAGCTAGCGGGCTCTCCCAAGGAACAAGCTGTTTTAGCGGCGCTGCTAATGGAGCGCGGCCGGGCGGTGCCGACGCAGACACTCGCGGACCGGCTCTGGGACGATGAACCTCCCGCCGCCTTCCGGAGCACCCTTCAAGCCTACGTTTCACGCCTGCGTCGGCGCCTGCGCGAGGCTGGCGAGACCGGCCAAGTCATCACCGGCGGGCCAGCCGGATATCGCATTGACATCCCCGTCGCCCACGTCGACGTGCACTGCTTCGATATGCTGATCTCGCAGGCCCAGTCACATGTGGCCTCAAACCCCACGGCTGCCCAGGAGCTGTTCCGGCAGGCCGAGACGCTCTGGAGCGGTGAGCCGCTGGCAGGTCTCAATGGATCCTGGGCCCGCACGGTCCGGCGGATCCTGACCGACAAGCGTCGTGCCTCAATGCTGCGCCGTATCGAGCTGGATCTGCAGCAGGGCGCCAGCGCAGCCGAAGCAGTGCTAGAGCTGTCGGAGCTCGCGGAGGCGAACCGCACCGACGAGCGCATCGCCGCCTTGCTGATGACAGCATTGGACAACGACGGCCGCACGGCGGACGCGCTTGCCGTCTACCGCGAAATGCGCAAAAAGCTGCAGGAACAGACCGGCACCGGGCCCCGCCCCGAGCTGCGGATGCTGCACCAGCGGCTCCTTAACGGCTCTGCGCCGCACAAACCCGCCGCCGCTCCGCAGCAGAGTCCCCAGCAGCCGATCGACACTGTGGACCCCGGGCCAGATTTCGTCTCCGGCCGAGATGATGATCTTCAGGTCCTCATCTCGGCTGTCACTGCCGATTTGGCCGCGGCCGGGCGGGGAGCACGGTTCGCGCTGGACGGGCTGGCCGGCATCGGGAAGACCGCCCTGGTCTTGCAGGCTGCCGACCTTCTTCGCTCGCGCTGCCCCGATGGGGCGCTGCAGATCAACCTGCACGCCCACGATCACCATCTGCCGCCGCTGGACTCACGCGAGGCGCTGACCCAACTGCTCGACGCTCTCGGCACCCCGTCGCACGAGCTGGGCCGGGCTGACACCGTGCCGGCTTTGACTGCTCTGTGGCGAAAACACACCAGTGGACGCCGTCTGCTGCTGGTGCTCGACGATGTTCAGGACGCCGCGCAGATCGAACCGCTCATCCCGCCCGCACCCGGCACAATCACCCTCATCACCTCCAGACGGCGTCTGACCGGGCTGCCGGGCCTGCGACAACACACCTTGGCCCCGCTGTCCGACGAGGCGTCCGCGGCGCTGCTCGCGCACATCACCGGCAGGACGCTGACTCGCGACGAGGATCTGGACCGTTACACTCGAAGCTGCGGCGGGTTGGCGCTGGCCATCACCCTGACTGCTGGCCACCTCCTCAGTCGGCCCGTATGGACGGTGGGCGACCTGGTAGCCCGGTTTTCCATGACTTCCCAGGCCCTGGCCGACGACCCCCTGACCGGGCCCATTCACACCGCATTCGCCATGTCCTACCGGGCTTTGGATGAGACCCTTCAAGACCTGCTGTACGACATCGCCGCCCATCCCGGCCCAGACATCGGTCTGCCTGCAGCCGCAGCAATGGCCAGAGCCGGCCTGCCTGACACCGATGCCCGCCTGGACGCACTGGTCGACCACCGACTTCTGGAGCACACTGGAGCACATCGCTACCGCCTCCATGACCTGCTACGCCAGTACATGTTGACCCAGCGCGAACGCAAGCATGGGGAAGCCGTCCTGGCCGGTGTGGTGCGCGCCATTACGTTCTATAGCGACGGGGCAGCCCGCGCCGACCACGCACAGAACCCCCGCCGACGGGCATTGAACTACCCGACGGCCTCGCAATCACGAGACGGCCTTCCCCTCGACACCCCAGAGCAGGCTCGCCGTTGGCTCGACGAGGAGTACCTCAACCTGGCCACGCTTATAAACTGGGGCGCCCAGCCCGGGCAGGAACGACAGGTCGGGCTCATCGCGCACGTGCTCGCGCATCACCTCGACCGCAGGGGACGCTGGCACCAAGCTCTCGACCACATCAAGCAGGCCCTGACGACAACTTCCAGCATCGACCCGGCTGCCGACACGATCACCGCCAGGCTGCTGACCGATCAGGCTGGCCTATACGCGAGGGCCGACGATCTCGGCCACGCCCTCGACACCGCCCACGCCGCACTGAGCCTGTGGACCGTCAGCGACGACCACTACGGACTGGCCGATACCTACTTCCAGATCGGCCGAATCCACGACTTCACCGGCCGACTCGACCAAGCCATCGCCGCGTTCCGCACCGCGGCAGAGCTGTATCGAGGCCTCGGCGACAGCAACCGCGTGGCAGCCGCCGAAAATCTGTGGGCCGTTGCCGCTTTCCAGACCGGCCACCGCGAGCAGGCGCTGGCTCTGTGCGGCCATGCTCTGGACCTCGCCCGCCACGACAACGACCTCGCGACCATCTGCGACATCCTGATCTGCCTCGGTGAGATGCACCGGCAAGCCGGCCACCAAGCCCAGGCCCTGGCCTATACCCACGAAGCCAGGAATCTCTCCGGAACTCTCGACGATCCGCTCGTGATCGCCACCGTAGGC
The DNA here is from genome assembly GCF_039531695.1 of Catenulispora yoronensis. Lineage (NCBI taxonomy): Bacteria > Bacillati > Actinomycetota > Actinomycetes > Catenulisporales > Catenulisporaceae > Catenulispora > Catenulispora yoronensis. The sequence continues at coordinate 60,785 of NZ_BAAAQN010000053.1, read as the reverse complement.
AACAACCTCGGCGCCATTTACCAACACGCTGGCGATCACCACAGAGCCCTGGCCTCCTTCGAGATCGCACTCGAGCAATTCCGCACCATCAGCAACCACCGAGGTGAGGTCGATTGCCTCATCTACATGGCAAACTCACACACCCACCTCGCCGATCATCAGACTGCACTGGCAAAGATCCGAAGCGCTGCAGTGCTGGCAGAAACCACACACGACACGCTTCTGCAGGCGCAGGTCCGCCTCACCGAGGGCGACAGCCGCCGCGCCACCAACAACGTCCTCCAAGCCATTAACGCGTACCAGCACGCCTTGGACCTTGCGCTTCAAGCAGGTGCGCTCGTGGAACAAAGCAAAGCACACCACGCCCTGAGCACTATGTTCACGACCGCAGGAAGTCCCGGACGCGCCGCCGAGCACCTGGAGTCCGGCCTCGCCATCGATCTGGAACTCGCCCACGAGGCAGCCCCCGCCGACCTCGGCTAGGGACTGCCCTACCGGTCAAGGCTTATTTTGCAGCGCGCACTGACGTGATGGTGGGTCGTGGGTGAGCTGACGGATCGCGCGTGGGTAGTGATCGAGCCTTTACTCCCGGTCTCCAACGGCCGCAGTAGTCCGGTCCACCTCTGCAGCGCGGAGAGCACCTTTCTCACCTGCACCCCTACTCGATCGCTTCAGTTTCGTTCCTCTCCATAGGATTGAGCGCGATCATCAGCATCCCGTCGGCATCTACCAGGCTCCGCCGTCGTTCCCCTGCTGTTTGCAGGGTGAATCGCTGCTCGTTGTCGGCGGGGTGGATCAACACGGCCGCTCCGTCGCCGACTGATGCCGCGACCACTGCCCATAGTTCGGTCCGGACTTTCGCTGACAGCGTCCCGATGTACAGCCCTGGTGCTGGTTCGAGCATCCAGCGTGAAAGTGCTCCGCGGACATGGGGCGGGACGGCTGTGGTGGAGATGACGGTCAGGTTTGCCATGGTTGGCCGTATCCATAGTTGGTGCCGCCTGCGACAGTACCGTCGTCGGGGTCCCACAGGTGTACGAGTTGGATGTCGTCCAGGTCGGTGTCATCGCCGTCTGCGGCGGCTAATGGTGTTTGGTCGGGCAGGAGCAGGTTTTGGATGTCGCGGACGATACGGGGCATGAGGCGGAACAGCCGTAGCTTGCTGCGGAAAGCGCGGCGAGCGTCGGCTTCGGGATTTTCGGAGGCGTTGAGGGAGAAGGCCAGAGGCAGGGTGAGTTCGGCTTTGTACAGGTCGGCGATGTCGTAGACGAAGGCGTGGGTGGTTCCGGTGTGGACGAAGCCGAGGCCGGGTGTGCAGCCTAGGGCGAGGATGGCGGCGTGGGCGATGCCGTACAGGCAGGTGTTGGCCGCTGACAGGGCAAGGTTGACGGGATCTTGGCTGTCCCAGTCGTCGGGATCGTAGGTGCGTTTGAAGCGGCCGACGCGGTGCTGGGTGGCGAGGATCTTGTAGGTAGCTTTCATCCGTTGGCCTTCCAGGCCGCGCATCTGTGCCAATGTGACACCGGGCGGCAGGTCCTGGCCGAAGCGCAGCGCGTACATGCGTGCGGCGACGGCGAGGCGTTGCTCGGGGTCGGCCCAGGCCGCTGCTTGTGCTTCCAGCCAGCGGCTGGATTGTCCGGGGCCGACGATGCCGGCGTAGGTGCGGACGGCTGCGGTGCCGGTGCAGACCACGGTGGTGCCGTGGCGGGCCAGGGTTGCCAGGGCCGGCACGGTGATAGAGGTGCCGGGACCCAGCAGCAGGCAGCTCAGTGCTGCGGTGGGGATGCGCAGGCGGCGGTTGGGAGCGGGTTGGGCGGGGAAGGCAATCAGGCCGGTGTCATCCTGGATGATGCGCATCATGTCCAGGTACAGGAACGACAGGCTGTCGCCGATGCGCGGGATCATCGCCGCGGTCGGGACGGCGATCTTCCGTCGGGCGGCCTGAGTGGACGGTTGTCCGGGCGGCCCGGCTGCGGTGGTCATCGGGCCGGGGCCAGTGTCAGTAGTCCGCAGCCGTAGGACTTGCCGCGGCCGATGCCTTCTCGCAGGCGCTGGCGCAGCAGGTCGGCGTCGGTGATGGTGGCGGTGCCGTCGAACTGGGTGCGGGCGTGGCGCTGGGGCTGGGGTTTGGCCGGTTCGGGAACGTCGCGCACGCCGGTGGCCGAGGTGAGGGCGAGGGTGGAGCTGGTGCGAAGGTGCAGTCCGGACTGCTCTGCCTGCCGGTGCCACCATAGTTCGGCTTCCGGGCCGCCTAGTGGGACGATCCGGTGGGGATTGCCGGCTTGGGTGTTGACGCCGAGTTTGCGGGTGGCGTTGGCGATGATGCGGTATCGCACCGGTAGTCCGGGCCGCAGGGCGAGCAGCAGCGGGTCCAGGGAGCGGGTGAGGGCGGTGCCGTATTCGTCGGACAGGCGGGTGGCGTCGGGTTCGATCTGGCTCTGGATGAGCAGGGTGGGTCCGTCGTCGGTGTCCTCGGTGCGGAAGAGGACGCCGGCGCTGGCGCGGGCGGTGCTGCCGAGGCCGTCGGGGAACAGTCGCATGACGGTGCGGTGCATCTGGGCCACGTCGCGCAGGTCGCGGCGGGCTTGGTGGGTGCGGGTGTTCAGGGTGATGCGGGTCAGCCATACGGTCATCGGGATGCTCCGGTGGCGGCCTGGGGGTGCAGGTGCCGGATGAGGGCGGTCAGGTAGTCGGTGCTGGTGCCGGCCGGTGCGGTGACCGTCGGGGGGGTGTTGATGACGCGCTCGTAGCTGGTGCGGCGGATGTGGGCGCGGCCGGTTTCGGCGAAGCTGAGCGGGTCGTCGGTGATGGTGCCCGTGGTCTGCTCGCCGACCGGCGTGCAGCCGTCCGGCAGCGGCAGGTCGTTCAGAGGCTGGTCGGCGCTGTAGGTGATGTCGATGCCGGTGTCGTCCTTCCAGCTGCGTTCCCGGTGCAGCGGGGTGCGCATCAGGGCTGCCCAAACGTCGTCGTCCCGGTGGCCCAGCAGCAGTGCGGCATCCGGCGGGCAGGCTCGCCGGCCCAGGAAGGGCGGCCATTTGGGCTCGTTCAGCGCTTCTGTGACCGCGGACAGCAGCGCAGCGCCGTCGGCAGTGCTGTCGGTGCTGGTGCTGGCTTCGGGATCGGCGGTGATGGCGACGGTGAAGGCGGCGTCTTGCAGGTAATACCGAGTACTCACCAGGGTGGCGGTGTCGCCGGAACGGCGTTTGCCTTCGGCAGTGATCACGCTGTGGTGGTTGGGGCGTCCGCCGCCGACGGTGTGGAAGTCCCGCAGCAGGGTGCCGGGTCGGTCGACCCGGACCAGGAATCGCAGAGCCCGCAGGTCCTGGATGTCGGCGCTGCGCGGGCGACCGGCGGCGGCGGCGATGAGCCCGATGAGCCCGGAGCGGGTGGGGACCATGGCGCTGTCCCGTTCCCCGAATCTGGAGCGCTGGCCCCAGGACTGCATTGGGGCGCTCAGGTGCAGCAGCAGCCCCGGTCGGGAGCGGCCCGTCGCGTCGTGCGGGCTCATGCCTTGTCCCGGCCGGCGAACGCCGCGGCGATCGCCTGCTCGGCCAGCTCGTCGATGGAGGCCACCCGCTCCCCCAGTCCTTGGTCGCCGACGTCCAAGATTGAGGCGTAGCGGCGAAGTTTCGGAGCCCGGGAGGCGCCCATCAGCGTGTCGACGGCCGCGGCGTAGGCCGTCAGGGCGCTGATGGAGGGAGCGGCGAACCCGGAGGCGGCATCGGCCGGTACTGCGCGTTCGAAGGCCGAGGCGTAGGACACGGGGCGGTCGGCTCGGACTGAGACCGCGACCATGTCCGGGAAGGTGTTGGGGGCGGTGGAGTTCTTCTTGGCGTGCGGCATCGCGGTGATCGCCGCCTCGACGAATGCCGCCGCCAGGTTGCGGGCAGCGGCCAGATCGCCACAGTTGCCGAGCAGCTCGTCGAGGTCGATGGTCAGATAGCGGTAGAAGGTGCCGGCGCTGTATTCGCCGCGGCCCATGTGCGCACTGCCGGTGGTGTCGCCCCAGGCGGCGGTGATGTCGTCGACAGCGGCGAAGTAGTCGATCTCCACGCCGGTGGCGTGGGTGGTCATGGCGTGGGCCACCTGCACCGCCCCGTCTACGGCCGCCCCGTCCAGCTCGGCCAGCATCCGACCGGTCAGGTTGATGACGCCGTTGCGGGAGCGCAGCACCTTGTCGATTTCTTCGCGCGGCAGGACCGCAATGGCTGCTTTGACCGCGTCCTTCTCGGCGACGCCGGGCTTGAGGTCGGCCGCGGCGGCCAGCGCATCCTGATGCTTCTCGGCGATCACGGCCAGCTCGGCCACCGCCGAGGCCGGAATGTAGATCATGGCCTTGGTGCCCCAGGGCACTTCAGCCTGCTCGGCGTCTGACTCGTCGGCGTCCTTGGACTTCTTCTTCGGCGCTTCGGCGCCGATGCTGCTGGCCACGACCGTGTAGATGCCAGCCCGGGTCGCCAGCTCCTCGCTCCAGCCGCGCTCGTCGCGCAGGAACCGGCGAAGCTCGTCGGCCAGCCGCCGGGTCCGCATCGCCGCATCGCCCTGCGCCGCCTCCAGCTGCAGCCGGATCGACCGCTTCCAGCACTGGCTGGACACTCGGGTGCGGACCACGCCGCCGTAGCGCAGCTTCTTCACAGAGTTGGTGTCATCACGGTTGAGGTTGGAGTACGGGACCGACTGCAGGATGTGCAGGTCGAGGAACCGGGCGGAGGCAAGGGTGCTCATAGGGACTCCTGGATCGATGAGTGAGGTGTGGAAGCGTTTGGCCAGTCGCTGAGTAGCGATCACGCAGCCGACGTTTCGGTATCGCCGCCGGCACCGCCGTTGTCTTCGGTGTCCGCGGCCTCTTCGGCAGCGTCGCGCTGGGCGGACAGCAGGCTGTGAAAGAAGCCCTGGCGCCACCGACGGGCGATGTCGTCGCCGCGGGCGGACCAGTCGCGCAGGTCGCGCAGCAGCGTCACCCAATCGACAGCCTCCGGGATCTGCGTGATGGCGCCGGGCAGATGCAGATGCAGGCCGTCCAGATCCTGCTTGGTCAGCAACTCAAGGCGGCGGCGGGCCGAGGCCTCAGCCAATCTCTTCTCGCCCACCGCCGCAGCCAGACACCGGCCCAGGTTCCGGCCATAATAGGGCTGGGTGACATCCGGCCCGCCGAGCTCCAGGACAGTCTTGGTCGGCACGGCGGCGAGCATCGCGGCCATCGTGTAGTAGGCCCGCTGCTTCTCCGGGGCCAGCACAGAGGGGTCGATGGGGGCCAGCGCGCTCACCACGATCTCGTCGGCCGCGGCGGCCATCTGCCGGGAGGAGAAGCCGATGATCGACCGCAGTGCCGCTCTCGCCCCCGGGGTGTCCTTGCAGTGCTCGATGACCTTCTTGACGAAACGGCGGTCGGCCTGCAGTTCCGGATAGTTCATCACTTTCACTTTCCCGTCCGCAGTGGGCTTGGGGGCTTGCGGCTTCCTGGCCAGACCGGCTTTGACCCGAGGGCCGTACAGCTCCAGCCGGGCGGTCTCCACGGCCTCGGCATCGTCCATGGAGTGCACGGCGTTCTCGGTGGCGTGGTCGAATGCCTGCTCAGCCAGGGACCGGAACGCCTTGCCCAGCCCGTGCCGGGCCTGCGGGTCGGCGGAGAACAGCCGGGACCAGAACAGCCGTTCGGCCTGCGGCCAGTACTCCGCCGCCACCACCTGCGACCAGGCGCACTCCTGCACCTTGCCGTCGGTATACAGTGCCCAGGCCTTCTTCGCCGCGTACTCCAGGCGGCGCCCGGCGATCTCCCCGGCCTGGCACAGGTTCCCGACGTTCGCGGCCATCTGGGCGTTGTCGGCCTTGAGCGTGTTGATGATCGGCGGCGTGACGGCGTCGACGAACTGAGTGTCCTTGGCCTGCCCGTCCTGATCGAACCCCAAGGCCAGCACCCGCAGATCGGGGATATCGGGAAGCTCCTGGAACGCCACCGGTTTCAGAACCGTGTCGCTGGAGGAGGGCCGGTTGCCGATCAGGGTGTCGACGTCCCGCCACAGCGCCCGGCCCGAATCGGCCCGGCGGGCGTACTGGTTGCCTTCCTTGCTGGTCTGCCAGATCACGTACGGGTCCTGCGACCGATCCGAGGGCGTGCGCCAGGCCCAGGTCAGGTAAGCGTCCACGACTGCGTCCCGTTCCGAGTTCGGCATCAGGAGCACCGCGTGCTGCGCCCGGCCAGTCAGCAGCGAACCGATCCCGGTGGCCTGCGGCGCGGTACCCAGCGGATCTGGGTAGTCTTCGTACTCCCACGGGCACCGGTCGCCGGAGCTGCCGGGCCCGCTCATCAGCGCCGGCTCCGGGAGACCGGCGATCAGGGTCTGGAACAGCGAGGATCCGAGCGGGTGATAGGACAAGCTGGTGCGCAGCGGACCGGCCTTGGTGTTGGCCGCCGCCACCCCGGCGACCTCGCGCGTCGAGCAGCGCCCGGAAGCGCCGTAGTACAGCGTGGTGATCAACCCGAAGAACGCCTCGGCCGGGGCCGCCGGCACCGGGGCGGTATCGGAGTGCGGCCCGCCGAACCAGGCGTGGTTGTTTCCCGCCGGACGACCCGGAATCAGCTTATTGATTCCCGCTGTTTTCGGGCACTGCGCGGCCAGCCGGGAATCCTGCAGGAACGGGCGGGCGGCGTCGAACAGGTCGAACCGGCCCGCGGGGATACCGTTGAAGTAGTCGTCGATGGCCTGCGGATCCAGCCGGCCATACTCCAGGACGGCGTCGCGACGCTCGATCCAGTCCTCGTCCGGGCCGTTGTCGTCCAGTGCGGAAGATCCCGGCAACGCGCTGACACGGGCGGCCAAGGCGTACAGGATGCGATACAAAGCAGACAGCGTCGGCGCCGGACTGGCATCGATCGACTCGATCATGTGGGCATGCTCGAGCAGCTCGCGCAGTCCCAGGCTGCGGCGCCGCACCAGATCGTCGGGGATATCCACTCCCATGCGCCACGTCACGGATATCCAGTCACCGACGAGCACATTCGACGGTAAGAGGTTTGTCACGGCCCTCCTCAGGATGGGCTGTACGATGCGAGCAGAACAGGATTCTCCGCGCAGGCGGAGGTGGACCCACGTCGGTCTACGCGAGCACGCCGCAGACAGTGATCTCTCTGCGCAGGCGGAGGTCAACGGGTCGGTTGATGCGGAGCGCTCCGCATCAACCGACCCGCCCGCGCGCCTTGGCCACGGCGCGCGACTGACTCAGTACTCAGAGCATGCCAGAGCGCCAACCTTGATCGTGCGGTTTCTAGGAAGACGTCAGTCTTGGCGAGAACATGGGCTTCAGCGGATGCTGGTTCGTCACAGGCTCAGGCGTGACGCAACCCGGTGACCTGGTCGTATGTGAGGCTGCCGTCGTCGGCGTGCCATCGCCCGTCAGCGCCTGCCCGGCCCTGGATCAGCGCGATATGGCGAAGCAGCGGATTCGTCTCCCAGGCGGCAGGAATCTGCAGCGCTGAGGCGTGGCCGACGGCCCAGGAGCCGGGCACGGGGATCGTGTGTTCCATCAGAGTCCGGACGCCCTCGCCGGTCAGGGGCTGCGCCAGGGCCGCCTTGCCTTCCGCGTCCAGGCTCTGCCTGCCGTCGCCTTGCTGGAAGACCAGGACGACCCGGGCGCTGTCAGCGCCCAGCCGTGTGACGATCAAGTCATCGTCGACGCTCCCATCCGTTTTCCACAGCCCGGCGTGCAGGTTCGTCAGCTTCCGCCGCGGCTCATCGATGATGACGTTCTCGGCGAGCTGTGTCTCGGCAAGGACCGCGCCGTGGTACTCCAGGTCGGCCCGCCATTGATCCACGCCTTCTTCTCCCGTGAGGTTCCCGGGCTGGGCGAATTCGTCGGCGTAGACGCCATCCACCATCGCCTGCACGTCCTCCGGGACCCGGATCGGGGCTTCTGCCTGCTGGGCAAGCAGGTTGCGAGTGCGGCGCAGAAGGCTGTCGTAGTACACCGATCCCCACTGCCGGGGCAGCTCGTATTCACCATCAGGTTTGACCGGGTCCAGGACCACCAGCCGCGGCTGGTCCCCGATCCACACCGGGCGTTTGCCACGCCGGTGACGCTGGCAACGGCCAGCCCGCTGGAACAACAGCGCGACCGGAGCCAGATCGCTGATGACCAGGTCGAAGTCCAGGTCTATCGACTGCTCGACCACCTGCGTGGCCACCACCACAGCCCGGACCGGGCGTTCGCCGCCGTTGCCTGGCTTGCCGAAATCCAACTGGATGGCATCAGTGATCTTCGAGCGGTCCAGCGCCTGAAACCGCGAGTGCAGGAGCCGGACCGTCACCCGCTCAGACCCGTCCTCCGAATTGAAGAAATCGTCCAGGTAATCGAGTGTCTCCTGGGCTTCGGCCACAGTGTTGCAACACACGAGTACGCAGCCGCCTTCGGCGCCGGCCACGTCAGCAACTCGGTCGGCGATCACCGCCAGGCGGTCCCGCTCCCCCGCGCTGTCCTGAGCCCGAGTCACCGGAATCAGCTCAACCTGAAGCTGGTGCCGCCGACCGCTGCCCACGGTGACCGGTGCCCCAACCTCACCGGTGTCTCCATCGACGAACAACCAGCCCGGATACGGCGCCGCAACCGGCTCCAGCGCCGAAGCCCCGGGTCCCAGCACCCCGCGCCGATAGGCCTCCACCACACTGTGCGCGATACGACCGGACAGCGTCGCTGACATCACCACCACTGGCACCCGCATCGCCCCCAGCCACGTCAACAGCCGCAGCAGCAAAGCATGCATCCACGGCCCATAGCTGTGCGCCTCGTCGATCACCACGACCTTGCCGGTCAGCGCCGACAACCGCAGCAAATTGTGGCGCATCGGCAACACCCCGGCCAAGATCTGGTCGATCGTCAACGCCCCGATCGCCGCCAGCAACCCCCGACGACCACCCCGCAACCACTCCGAAGAGAACGCAACCGCCCGCGCATCACTGACGACAATGTTCGGCGACACCGACCCCGCAGCCAGCTTCGCGAAATCACTGTTGAGCCACGACATCCCATGCACCAACGCGATCGACGCCGAATTCAGCAGATGCTCATCCCCGCAGAACTGCGCCAGCCGGGTGAACATCGCATCGGTCGTCGCCATCGTCGGCAACGCGAACACCATGCCACCGACCTCGGCCACCTGCGCGAACCGCAACGCCGCCAACTGTGCCGCCTCCGTCTTGCCATCACCAGGCGGCGCAGTGATCAACAGCATGCCTGGGCCGTTCACCTGCCGGGCAAGGCCCTGCATCAGCGAAGCCTGCAGCTGGTTGGGAACGAACCCGAACCGCTGCGGGAACTCGGCCGGCGTCGGCATGTCCCGGAACCTGGCCCTGGCCAAGCCAGCCTCGGCCACCACCGCCGGCGCATCGAGCACGGCCTCATCAAAGTGCGCCTGCAGCTCCGGAATCGTGGCGCCCCACCCGTGCCCAGGCATGCGCGCGATGATGAACTCCTTCTGGCTGGCAAGCCAGTCAGCCACCACCACCAGCCCCGCCAACGGCGGAACCACCGCACTGGGCACCGGCCCCGCCAGCACCGACTGCGCACCGCCACCGATCACCGCACGCAACACCGCCGCATGCACGAAAGCCTGCCGCTCCCAGCCGCCCCACCCCATCGCCGCACCCTTGCACGCGCGCGGCCGCCTCAGATCATCATGATCAAGCGACCTGTGCACCCGGCCGTGATGAGCACCGAGCAGCTGCGCGACCACATGCCCCAGACCCGAGCGGCCCGCAGCATAACCCAGCTGCGGCAGCACCTCGGCCAGCACCCACATCGTCGCCTCGTCGTGGCCGAACCCCCGCTCGTTCTCGGTCAAGCTGACAGTTGCGTAATCAGGATCCCCAATCAGCGCCTTGTAAAGATCCGGGACCTTCGCCTGGAACGGCGGCGTAACCTTGCCAATGTCATGAAGCCCCGCCCAGAACATCACCATCGCACGCACCGCGCCGGGCTCCACACCCAAGCTCGATGCCAACCGGCCGGCAGCCGCCGCACCAAACCACTCATCGAACAGCGCACCGGCCATCGCCGCGGTATCGAGCAGATGGCAAACCACCGGATACGGCCCCGGCAGCTCCCGATGCTTACCCCACAAACGGACATCAGGGGTGCCCGTCGGACCATCCGCAGGTACCGCTCGCTCCGATGAATCCTGCACGTCGAACCCCTGGTTCAGCCAGCCGCAACTGGAAAGTAGCCCGCCCGGGACCGGGCAGGGAACCAGCCAACCAAACCCCACCGACAAGAACCACCCACCCACCAGAACAGCCAACGATGTAACGTGCACACATCAGAACGACTCCGCACCCCGAAGATGGACTACATGGCTATCACGATCCGATAACGACAGCGTCGAGTTGCAGGTCGGGAAGGGTTCTCTCCGCGCAGGCGGAGGTGGAGCGCCGCCGGCAACGCCGGATTCCCGGCCGCGACCGTTCTCTCCGCGCAGGCGGAGGTGGAGCGCTCGCTGACCGCATGGCACTGCGGACACCGCAGTTCTCTCCGCGCAGGCGGAGGTGGAGCGCGGTTGCCGCGGGGGTGGCGTGCGGAGCATTGGTTCTCTCCGCGCAGGCGGAGGTGGAGCGGTGATGTCGGCGGGTCGCGAGGGGCCGGCATCGTTCTCTCCGCGCAGGCGGAGGTGGAGCGTTCGTGGTCTGGGCGGGTGGTGTTGTGCAGGTGTTCTCTCCGCGCAGGCGGAGGTGGAGCGACTTCGTTGTCGGTACGACCCGACAGGGCGCCGTTCTCTCCGCGCAGGCGGAGGTGGAGCGTCCATGTCCTTGACGGACATCTGGGTGCCGACGTTCTCTCCGCGCAGGCGGAGGTGGAGCGCCGGTGACGTTCGTCGACGGCGTTCCGGTCTAGTTCTCTCCGCGCAGGCGGAGGTGGAGCGCCGTCGACGCCGAGACCGCAGAGGCGGCCGCAGTTCTCTCCGCGCAGGCGGAGGTGGAGCGCCCAGCTCCGCGCCGCTAGTGCCCAGCTCCGGTTCTCTCCGCGCAGGCGGAGGTGGAGCGCCGACGACAGCGGCGGCGAAGGGCGCGTCGAAGTTCTCTCCGCGCAGGCGGAGGTGGAGCGTCGTTGCGCTGCCACACCTCCCAGGTGGAGGCGTTCTCTCCGCGCAGGCGGAGGTGGAGCGCGCGCCAGAGAGGCTGGAGTGGCGTGAGCGAGGTTCTCTCCGCGCAGGCGGAGGTGGAGCGAAGCACGGCCAGGTGCTTCCCGGGTGGGTCGTGTTCTCTCCGCGCAGGCGGAGGTGGAGCTACGCCACCGCGGCGGCGGTCGCCCACCAGTTCGTTCTCTCCGCGCAGGCGGAGGTGGAGCGAGTTCGCCGGTGGCCGGATCCTTGCTGATGCGGTTCTCTCCGCGCAGGCGGAGGTGGAGCGCGGGACGTTCTCACCGATCTGCTGCCTGACAGGTTCTCTCCGCGCAGGCGGAGGTGGAGCGGTGATCGCGCACGGGCTGCGCGTCGGTGAACGGTTCTCTCCGCGCAGGCGGAGGTGGAGCGGTGATCGCGCACGGGCTGCGCGTCGGTGAACGGTTCTCTCCGCGCAGGCGGAGGTGGAGCGCCGGTGGTCACCACCTGGTTCTTCGCGCCGACGTTCTCTCGGCGCAGGCGGAGGTGGAGCGCCGCCGGTTCGCTCGGACTCGCGACCAGAGTCGTTCTCTCCGCGCAGGCGGAGGTGGAGCGTCGTGCTCGGGCTCGACCATCGGAGCCGCCCCGTTCTCTCCGCGCAGGCGGAGGTGGAGCGCCACCATCGCCGCACGTGGCGACGATGGCGCTGTTCTCTCCGCGCAGGCGGAGGTGGAGCAATCACCTTGGAATAAATCGCCTTGACGTACGCGTTCTCTCCGCGCAGGCGGAGGTGGAGCGGTGTCAACGCACTGCTGAATGAGGTTTCCGAAGTTCTCTCCGCGCAGGCGGAGGTGGAGCGTCCACGGCGGTAACGCCGTCGGAGAACCAGCCGTTCTCTCCGCGCAGGCGGAGGTGGAGCGAACCTGCCGTTCGAGTGCGACGGCATCGTGAAGTTCTCTCCGCGAAGGCGGAGGTGGAGCGCCCGGGGACCCCTTCGCGGTCGGTCGGATGAAGTTCTCTCCGCGCAGGCGGAGGTGGAGCGCTCTGCTGACACGACGAAGCGGCCCCGCTCTCGTTCTCTCCGCGCAGGCGGAGGTGGAGCGCTGGTGGAGGCGAGGAGTTCCTGGTGCGTAGAGTTCTCTCCGCGCAGGCGGAGGTGGAGCGAAGCCGGACGGGACTTGGGGATCCAAGAGCGGGTTCTCTCCGCGCAGGCGGAGGTGGAGCGGCGTTGCCGGCGGCCCCAGCAAGGTCTACTCCGTTCTCTCCGCGCAGGCGGAGGTGGAGCGGAGTTCTTCTACTCGGAGGAGGCCACCGAGGCGTTCTCTCCGCGCAGGCGGAGGTGGAGCGCGCGAGCGCGAACACTCGGCGAGCAACTGCCAGTTCTCTCCGCGCAGGCGGAGGTGGAGCGCACCTCAGGCCCCGGCGTGTTGCGTTCTGAAAGTTCTCTCCGCGCAGGCGGAGGTGGAGCGGTGTTCATCGCGTTCGAGGCGATCGTGGCGCTGTTCTCTCCGCGCAGGCGGAGGTGGAGCGGTACCGTCAGGCTTCTTGTATCGGACGCGCCAGTTCTCTCCGCGCAGGCGGAGGTGGAGCGGCGCTGCCGCAGTACACCGCCGCCGTGCAGCAGTTCTCTCCGCGCAGGCGGAGGTGGAGCGCCAGAGCCGGGTCCACGCCCAGCTGCTCCAGCGTTCTCTCCGCGCAGGCGGAGGTGGAGCGGGACTGATGATCAGGGCCGGTGGTGTGGAGACGTTCTCTCCGCGCAGGCGGAGGTGGAGCGCGTCCATCAGCAGCCGGAGCAGCTGGAGCCGAGTTCTCTCCGCGCAGGCGGAGGTGGAGCGTTCGCCGTCATCGCCGACATCGAGGCCGACGAGTTCTCTCCGCGCAGGCGGAGGTGGAGCGGCGGTCAGGATCGCCGGGTCGTAGCGGGGCAAGTTCTCTCCGCGCAGGCGGAGGTGGAGCGCGCTGTACGCACCGGATCCGCGGGTGGCCGCTGTTCTCTCCGCGCAGGCGGAGGTGGAGCTCCCGCAGATGCCGCACCGGCTCCGGCGGGATGGTTCTCTCCGCGCAGGCGGAGGTGGAGCGTCCTCGATCCAGTCCTGCGCGCGCTGGTGCCGGTTCTCTCCGCGCAGGCGGAGGTGGAGCGATCTCCCGGGCCTTGCCCTTGCCTTCGCGGCGGTTCTCTCCGCGCAGGCGGAGGTGGAGCGTCCACCAGCATCGGCTTGTAGGACAGGCGCTTGTTCTCTCCGCGCAGGCGGAGGTGGAGCGGCCGTCCCGCCCCGGACCTTCGCGCATACCGCGTTCTCTCCGCGCAGGCGGAGGTGGAGCGCCACTGCGGTCTGGGATGCCAGCACCTCGTCGGTTCTCTCCGCGCAGGCGGAGGTGGAGCGACGCTCGCCATGTCTGGCGGCGCCTCGCCCACGTTCTCTCCGCGCAGGCGGAGGTGGAGCGCACCTCGGGCCCCGGCGTGTCGCGTTCTGAAAGTTCTCTCCGCGCAGGCGGAGGTGGAGCGTTAATGATCTCGTTGACGTCCACCTGGACGCCGTTCTCTCCGCGCAGGCGGAGGTGGAGCGACCGCGCCTGGGCCATCGCCCTGCTGGAGTACGTTCTCTCCGCGCAGGCGGAGGTGGAGCGATCGCCGCTATGGCTGGCGTGGGGCCGAGGATGTTCTCTCCGCGCAGGCGGAGGTGGAGCGGCGCTGCTCGCGACACTGCCCGACACCGACCCGTTCTCTCCGCGCAGGCGGAGGTGGTGCGAGCTTCGGTGATGGGCTGGTCGGCGCGACAACGTTCTCTCCGCGCAGGCGGAGGTGGTGCGCCCGGAATAACGTCCTCAATCGGCGCGGTCCGGTTCTCTCCGCGCAGGCGGAGGTGGTGCGGGCGGCGTACAGCGGATTCTCGACGAGATGGGGTTCTCTCCGCGCAGGCGGAGGTGGTGCGCCGGCGGTCCGGGCGCTCCTGCGGGAGCGCGAGTTCTCTCCGCGCAGGCGGAGGTGGTGCGCCAACCAGGGTCTTCACGAACTCGATGAGTGAGTTCGCTCCGCGCAGGCGGAGGTGGTGCGCGTCTGCCGGTGCTCCAGTTCGCCGCCGTCGCGTTCTCTCCGCGCAGGCGGAGGTGGTGCGACCGGCTAGGAGCTCGCCGGTTCCGCTATATCGTTCTCTCCGCGCAGGCGGAGGTGGTGCATTGACGGATGAGGCGCTTGCGCCGACGGGCACGTTCTCTCCGCGCAGGCGGAGGTGGTGCGGCCGGCGGTGACACGTTGTGGCTGGGGGACAGGTTCTCTCCGCGCAGGCGGAGGTGGTGCGCCTCCCTGAGTGTACTGACGGACGCGGCTCTGATTCTCTCCGCGCAGGCGGAGGTGGTGCGTGAAAATTTACGGCCGCCCGCCGGGTGGAGTGGTTGTCTCCGCGCAGGCGGAGGTGGTGCGCAGGCGGCCTGAGGTGGGCGGCGCCGTGTCAGGTTCTCTCCGCGCAGGCGGAGGTGGTGCGCCGCCGCCGGCTGCGGAAACGGCCGACGATGCGTTCTCTCCGCGCAGGCGGAGGTGGTGCGACGTCGCACGCGGGACCGTCATCGAGGAAGCCGTTCTCTCCGCGCAGGCGGAGGTGGTGCGCTCGGCCGGCACGGCGATGAGCTGGTGACCGGGTTCTCTCCGCGCAGGCGGAGGTGGTGCGAGTTCCTCCCTGGCGAGTGGGGTACGAGCCCGGTTCTCTCCGCGCAGGCGGAGGTGGTGCGTCGGCAGCACTTTCGGAATAGTGCTCGGCGCGGTTCTCTCCGCGCAGGCGGAGGTGGTGCGCGGCCTGGCCGCCGACTGCGGGGTACAGATCCGTTCTCTCCGCGCAGGCGGAGGTGGTGCGGCCGTGTGCTTCGGCTCGCTGTCCAGATCCAAGTTCTCTCCGCGCAGGCGGAGGTGGTGCGGACCTGGACGAGGCGTCGATCATCATGCCGGAGTTCTCTCCGCGCAGGCGGAGGTGGTGCGACAGGCCGCAGCACCGCACGCGCCGGGCTGGGGTTCTCTCCGCGCAGGCGGAGGTGGTGCGGCTGGTATGTCCTTCTGCCGGACCGGCCGGACGTTCTCTCCGCGCAGGCGGAGGTGGTGCGCTACTCAGCGCCGACAACTTGTCACGCTTGACGTTCTCTCCGCGCAGGCGGAGGTGGTGCGACGGCGGCGGTCACGTCGTATCAGGTGATCCTGTTCTCTCCGCGCAGGCGGAGGTGGTGCGGTCGCGCCACTCCGCGGGGTTGGTCACCAGAAGTTCTCTCCGCGCAGGCGGAGGTGGTGCGAACGAGTGGCGACCGGGGCAGTCCCGGCCGCCGTTCTCTCCGCGCAGGCGGAGGTGGTGCGCAGGGACCATCGGATCGCTCGGCGCGCTGGTCGTTCTCTCCGCGCAGGCGGAGGTGGTGCGCTGCTCTAGCACTGCCTCACCTCTCGTGTCTGGTTCTCTCCGCGCAGGCGGAGGTGGTGCGTCCTCGTTGGCGAGGATCGCCGCAAGCACGTCGTTCTCTCCGCGCAGGCGGAGGTGGTGCGGCCCTGTCGTGGCCTGCGGCGATGCCCGCAGGGTTCTCTCCGCGCAGGCGGAGGTGGTGCGCGCCAGGCGTACAGCCTCGAACCCGACCGCAGGTTCTCTCCGCGCAGGCGGAGGTGGTGCAGCCGTCCCGGCTGAAACCGTTCAGCCGGGCGGGCGTTCTCTCCGCGCAGGCGGAGGTGGTGCGGCGGCTGGCTTTCTTCCGTCAGCGGCTCAGGCGTTCTCTCCGCGCAGGCGGAGGTGGTGCGGCCATCGGATCGGCTCAGTCGCGCCAGCCTTGGTTCTCTCCGCGCAGGCGGAGGTGGTGCGCACCGCGGTCCGGCCGCCGCGATCACGGCCGGGTTCTCTCCGCGCAGGCGGAGGTGGTGCGGAATGCCGAGCGGCGGTCGTCACCGCCGTGCCGTTCTCTCCGCGCAGGCGGAGGTGGTGCGCCACCACCGCCGCCGCACCGGACCTCGGCATCGTTCTCTCCGCGCAGGCGGAGGTGGTGCGGACGACTTCCTGACGCTCGCGGTCGAGTGGGAGTTCTCTCCGCGCAGGCGGAGGTGGTGCGGTCGATCTGGCCTGACCCACACTCCCGATGACACGTTCTCTCCGCGCAGGCGGAGGTGGTGCGCGACGAAGGCGCTCCCCCGCGGTGCTGGACACGTTCTCTCCGCGCAGGCGGAGGTGGTGCGCCGCCGAGCCTCAGCAGCCCGTTTTCCTCGGCGTTCTCTCCGCGCAGGCGGAGGTGGTGCGCGGGCGAGCAGCGCGTCGGTTTCGCCCCAGCCGTTCTCTCCGCGCAGGCGGAGGTGGTGCGTCCGCGCGGGGCATGTTGAGGTCCATCAGCACGTTTTCTCCACGCAGGCGGAGGTGGTGCGTACTTGCCAGACGCTCCGTTTCGCTGAACGCTGTTCTCTCCGCGCAGGCGGAGGTGGTGCGTTCCGGCGGGGCAGCGGGGCAGCGGGGCGGGAGTCGTCTCGTTGTCTCCGCGCAGGCGGAGGTGGTGCGGCAACGGCGGACGCCGCGCAGGCCGAGGAGTTGTTCTCTCCGCGCAGGCGGAGGTGGTGCGATCGCAGTTCAGGCCTGTCGGGCCCGCTCCGCGTTCTCTCCGCGCAGGCGGAGGTGGTGCGAGTTCGACCTCGGGCGGCAGGTTGTGTAGCTGGTTCTCTCCGCGCAGGCGGAGATGGTGCGTCGTCGCGACCCTGCGGTGCCGCCCAGGAGACGTTCTCTCCGCGCAGGCGGAGGTGGCGCATCCTTCTTGACCTGCGGATTCATCTCCGCGCCGCTCTCTCCGCGCAGGCGGAGGTGGTGCGACGATGTCCTCGATCTCGTCCCGGACGACGGCGTTCTCTCCGCGCAGGCGGAGGTGGTGCGGCCGGCGGGATGTGCCCGCAGGTCCCGGCGTCGTTCTCTCCGCGCAGGCGGAGGCGGTGCGGGCCAGCAGGGTCGCGTTCTGGGCGACGGCGAGTTCTCTCCGCGCAGGCGGAGGTGGTGCGTTCACGGTGATCGGTGCAGCAGCCGGGGCCGGGTTCTCTCCGCGCAGGCGGAGGTGGTGCGGTGCGGGTCACCGCTGATGCCGCGGGCCTGGCGTTCTCTCCGTGCAGGCGGAGGTGGTGCGGACGTAGTCGCCCACGAGGTGCGCAATCAAAGGTTCTCTCCGCGCAGGCGGAGGTGGTGCGGCCGCGATGGAGGCCCGGCAGATTGAGGACCGGTTCTCTCCGCGCAGGCGGAGGTGGTGCGGTCGCTCCCAGAGTCCGGACACCTGCGAGGTAGTTCTCTCCGCGCAGGCGGAGGTGGTGCAGTGGTCCGGGGCGCTGCGGCTTTCTGGGCGCCCGTTCTCTCCGCGCAGGCGGAGGTCGTCCGGTCGGCGCAGAGATCGTCGCCCCCTCGAAGAGGGCCCCTCCGCATAGGCGGGGGGGTGGTCCGCCACCCCGCAACGTTCCGGGGTGGCTCCTAGAGTTCTCTCCGCGCACGCGGAGGTGGTCCGTTAGGGTGTTCATGGATATCGACATTGTGCATGTTCTCTCCGCGCAGGCGGAGGTGGCCCGCTAAGCATGAGCTACTCGTTGGGGTCACGGCAGTTCTCTCCGCGCAGGCGGAGGTGGTGTGCCGATCGCTGGCGAGGTCGAGAATGGGGCTGGGTTCTCTCCGCGCAGGCGGAGGTGGTGCGCGAGTGACCATGGGGTGAAAGGTGGCGTCGAGCACACGGACCCGCCGTGTGGCGTGCTCGATCACGGCGAGCACGTAGGCTTTAGAGCCATCGAGCAGATCGACCACCACGAAGTCGCAGGCGATGATCGCTTGCGCCTGTGAGCGCAGGAACTGGGCTTAGGTCGGTCCGTTGTCGCGTGCTGCGTCAGGACCGATGCCGGCCTCTTTGAGGATCTCCCACACGGTGGAGAGGGCAGTCTTGATACCGAGGCCGGCCAGTTCGCCATGGATCCGGCGGTAGCCCCAGCCGGGATTCTCCCGTGCCAGCCGCAGCACCAGGGCTTGATCCTCCGGTAAGTCGCAGGTTGTCCCGGGCGGTGCCGTGAGCGCCGTGCCCAGCGGCGGTGCAGCAGTTCCCGGTGCCAGCGTAGTAGCGTCCCGGGCGCGACGATCAACCTCAGTCGCGGCAGTCGGCCGGCCGGTAGCAGTCCGGCCAGGAATGCCAGCCACGCGGTCGGCCCAGGTCAATCTGCGCGCGAGGTGTGGATCCCGGTGCTGCGCGACAGCGAGTTGATGACGCAGCATCAAGATCTCGACGTCCTTCGCCGTCGAATCCCGTGCGGCCAGCCGCAGCCACGCGAAAACCCGGCACAGGACTAGATAGTTCAGCTTCAACGCTACGGCACAGCATCATCCCAGCTCACAGCAGTTACCGGCACCCTCAACCTCATAGTTCGAACAGGCGGCGACTGCACCTTCGCCGTCACCATGGCGAACCCGGCGGAACGCCAGCCCTTCATCCTCAGTACCTTGCGCCTCGGGTCGCGTCCGGCAGCAGGGCTCCCTGCGAATGAACGACCGTCGGTTCCACTTCACCTGGCGTCGGCAATGATCATTCGGGGGTCCTCGGTGAAGTCTTTGCGCCCGGCCACTGCCAGCCGGACTGCTGTTAGGGCTCGCTGAACGAGCCCTAACACACTCGTGCAGAGTGCCGCCGAGGCGGTCGCCACTTCGCACGTCCAGGTCGTTGAGCTGAGCATCGCGGTTGATCGGTTCGGGCTTCGGGCGCAGCGGTGCGGCCTGGTCCAGGGTCCGGTGGGGCTGATGGGCGTTGTAATCCGTCTCGAATCCTCGCTGGACCCGCCCAGGAACGGTTCAGTCTTATGTGGAGGGGCCTTGGGGTTGGTTGTGGTTCCTTGTCATGCGGGTACGGCGGGTGATGGCCTGCCAAGTGCCGTCCTGGATCCGCTGCTGGTACCAGGCCCTGATGGCGTTGAAGGAGCCAAGGTGTTCCGGTAGGTCGTTCCAGCGGGCACCGGTGCCGATCTTCCAGAGGATCGCTTCGATGATCTGGCGATGGTCGGCATCCGCCCAAGCCGCACCGCCGCTCCCGGGCAGGATCTCGCGCACCTGGTTCCAGGAGGCGTCGGTCAGGCGGAAGTAGCCCCGGGTGCGGTCACTGGTGGTACTGGCGTGTTCGTCGAACCACAAGGGGTCGATCGCGGCCAACCGTTCGGCTCGTGCCGGGGTGAGCGGGCCGTCGAGGCGTTTCCTCGTCTGCTGGTAGAGCCAGGAGTACAGCGGGCCCTTGGGAAGGTTGAGGTGTCCGTGGGCCCGGTGGAAGTGTTCGAGTTCCCGATATCGGCGGTCCCAGCGTTCGTCGGCCGGGCTCCAAGGGAATCCTGCTCGTTCGAGCAGTTCGGCACGCTTGGAGTCCAAGGTACCGTTGGCATGCTGGGCGCGCAGCGTGCCACACCATGTGCGCAGGTTGATTCCATCGACGGTGGTCAGATCCGGCGGAACGGTCCAGTGACCTTCTTCGGCATGGAATGCCGTGAGCGCGGCCAGACTGTTGGCCCATAGCGCGTCCCGCCGGTCTGCAAGGGTGACCCCAAGCTGCGTGAGCAGCGCGTGCTGCCAGCCGGCCAGGCGGCCGGACTTGTGGGCAATGCGCTGGTTCTCCAGCCAAATCCCCTCCCTGCTCGCCGCGGGCAGGCGCAGCAGGCTCCCGCGACGGTCGTGCACCGCCTTGACCTCGGCATAGCGGCGCAGCCACCTGTCGGCCGCGCCGTCCCACGGGAAGCCGATAGCCTCGAGCCGCTCGATCCGCCCGGCTGCGAGCTTTCCGGCCCGGTGCCGGGCGCGCTGGGCGCTGGCCCAGTTGAGCTTGTTGACGCCGCGCGCGGTCACAGCCTGCGGGTCGAAGGCGAAGTGACCCTGCCGTTCGACGTCAGCGGCGATCTCCGCGAAGGTCGCGAGCCAGGCCTCTTCCAGCTGATCCCAGACGATGCCCTCGACGTCCAGCAGCGCGGCCCGGTCGGCGGGGAGGATCCCAGCGTTGTAGGCGGCACGCTGCTTGGCCCACCACGCTCCGATCCGCAAGCCCTCAGCGGTGACCGTGTCCTGTGGGATCTCCTGCCCGTCGTGTGCGTGCCGAAAGGCGCGGGCCGCGCCGAAGTACTCATCCCAGCTCGGCGTCGCGGCACGGACCGCACGGATGACGACAGCCTGGGCAAAGTCGTCAGGAACCTCGATGCCGGTAATCGTCATCCACGGCGGGAGCCTGTGCTCGGGCCCGAACGGCTGGAAGCCGCGGCCCTGGCCGAGGCCTGTACGCAGCAGCCGCAACTGCTCGGCCAGCCTGTCATCGTGATCGCGAAGCGCCCGCAGAACCATCCAGACCCCGTCCCACACCGAGGTCTCCAGCGCCGCCTGCGGACTCTGGCCCTCAGCCAACACCAGCGGCACCACAATCGTCGCAGTCTTATCGGTCCGTCCCCCGGTCCGCATCGCCCGGCCCACAGCCTGGATCGTGTCGATCGCCGAACGGCGCGGCTCGGCGAACACCACCGCATCCACCGCCGGAACGTCCACACCCTCGTTCAGCACCCGAGCATTGGAGACCACGACCAGCTCTCCACCAGGATCAGCCAGACGATCGAGCACCCGGCGCCGCAGCGTCGGGGACTGCGCGCCGGAAACATGCCCGGACCACAAAGCCCCCAGCCCCACATTAGGCATCAACCCCGCGGTCGCCGGCAACGTCGAGGCCCAGGTACGCGCGGCGGCCACCCGATGGTGATAACTGATCGCCCGCCGAACACCGAACTCGCCCATCGTCCGCAGCACCGCGATCTGCCCGGCCACCAGCGCCGGCGACAACACCCCGGCGCCAAGCCGCAAACCCACCGCCTCGTTCGCCGTCAACCGCAGCGCCTCATCGGAGGTGACCATCGGCATCACAACCCGATAGTCGGCCAACAGACCCAGATCGATCGCCGAGGAGAACGGCAGCCGGTATGCCACCGATCCGAACACCGCGCGGTCGTCCATCGAGACCAGTTCATCGCCCTCCCCGATCGAGACACGCGGAGTGGCCGTCATATACAGGCGCCGACGCGCCGGGACCTGCGCGTCCCGATGCACCGCCTTCCACGCACCGCCGGCCTTGCCGGTGGTGCGGTGCGCCTCATCGACTACGATCAGATCCCACTCGGCCAGCCCGTGATGAGCATGCGCCGCCGCGACCACCGGCACCGAGGCGTACGTGGACAGCACCGTCGCCCCACCACGCCCAGCCAGGACCTGGGCCAAGACGTCCGGCACCGTCGTCACCACCACCCCGGGCCGGCCCTCGACCATCTCCCGCTCGGCAAGGCTCGCATCACCGCACACCGCCACCACAGCCCGCCCACCAGCCCCCGCCCGGTACACCGCAAGGGCCTGGACCATCAACTCGATCGTCGGCACGACCACCAACACCCGGCCGACAACACCCAGCCGCGCCGCCACCTCCGCCCCGATCCGGGTCTTACCCGTGCCGCAGGCCGCCACCACGCTCGTCCGTCCCCCCGTACCGACCTGGCCCAACACCGCCCCCACAGCGTCGATCTGGTGCGGCCACAGCTGCCCACTCCCCCGCCAGCCATCACCCATGCCCACTCGTATCCGCCTCCACAACCGACCCCGGCACCCGCTAAAGGACACCGACGGAATCCGTCACCAGCGATCACGGCCCGGCTGACGTCTATGCCGATGGAACGATCGACACGGCATCCGTTACGCAGCAGAGTCAACCGATCTCATCGTAGCGACAATTCGACGGCCGTCACCCAGGTATTTCGTGGGGTTATAGGGTCGGACGCCCCTCGGACACTTTTTTGACCTTATATGTCCGGATTTTTCGGGTCGCCTCAGACCTCTTCCGGCAGTAAAAGCGCTGGTCAGAGGTTTGTGGGGGTACAAGTCGGCTAAACTTGAAGGCCCTTCTTAAGCTTTCTCCCGGATTCTGATCCGAATCGGTCCGTCATCGCTGTTCGCGGTGACGGTTTTGTCGTTGTGGTTGTAGATCAGCGGAGTGCGACACTCGCGGAGGGCTGACACGCAGGCCTCCAGACTGTCGTCGTCCGCGGCCGTGGTGAGGCCGAGGGCGATGATCAGCGCGGGCAGAAGTCGAAGAATCGAATCCTCTCGCACCGACAACGTCTTGGGCATCCGAATCAGAGAGCTGGAATCGAAGTCGCTGTCCGCCGTCTGGGCGGGGTGCTTGCAGCGGTAGGTGGGACGGCCGTTGTTCCACGCGCTCTCCAGGCGTCGTCCGCAGTGCGCACACCGCAGGAGCCCGGCCAGCAAATACGTCCGGTCGGCGGTCGTCACAGCGCGCTGACAGCGCACCTGCTGCGCCTTCTCCCAGGTCGGCTCGTCGACGAGTGCGGGCTGAGCCTGTTCGTCGGACCACACCCAGTCGGCGGCCGGGTTGTCGACCAACACCGGCCTGGTACCCAGCTGCACGTTCCCCGGGTCGACCAGCACATCGGTCTTCCGGGCGCGGCCCCATACCTGGTAGCCCAGGTAGCGCGGATTGCGCAGGATCGCGAAGACCGCTCCGGCGGTCCAGCCCCGGCCGCTCCGGTGCCGGTTGCGGCCCGGATCGTGCGCTGACGGGCACGCGATCGCCGCCCGATCGAGCTCCAGACAGATCGCGGCGGCGCTGAGTCCCGCGGCACGCCGGGCGAAGATCCGCGTCACGACCGGACCGGCCACCGGATCGGGCTCCAGCCGGTGCAGTCGCACTCCCATCCGGCACATCTCCGGGTTCGGATGCGGCCCGGCATCAGCCAGCCGGTAGCCGTACGGCGGCCGGCCACCCAGGAACCGGCCCTCACTACGAGCCTTGGCTCCCATCGCCGCCCGCACCCGTATCTGGATCCGCTTACGCTCGGCCTTGGCCAGCTGCGCGAACACCGCCATCGTCAACCCGTGCGCCTCATTGTCCGGATCCACCGGCCCGCCCAGCTCCGGCACCCACAACCCGACCCGGTAATGCGCGAACAACGGCGCGACCATCCCGTACTGATTGTCATAGAAAACTCGCTGCGGCTCACCGACCACCACCGCGTCGAACCCACGCCCGGGATCAGCCAGCGCCTCCAGAAGCCGGCACGACTCCGGACGACGCAACCAAGACGTAGCCCGCGACTGCCCCACATCGAAGAAGTCAGCCACGATCTCACCGAACGACGCCACCAACGCCGAGGCTCGCTCCAACTGCCACGACCGTGACTCCACCGGCGACTGCAGATCCTCCGTCGACACCCGCCCGGCAAACGCGAACCGCAACCCAGACACCGACCCCCGATCCCCTCCCCCAGAGCCACTGGCCGTGCCGGGATGCGTCACCCCGGCACGGCGCACCTGGTTCGGGTCAACGATCATGCCCTCAGAATCACGCCCGCCACACAATCCACGCACCCGACAGCTAACCATCCGGGTGTCAGAGATCCGCCAACGAGGTAGAACCCGAACAAACACGCTTCCCGAACACACCGTCACACCATCGGGCCCGGCCCATAGCTTGGGCATGATCGTGCACGGGCATCGGCAACGTAACACCCGACCCGGCGGCGCCACCCCGGTGGCCGATCTTCTCAGCGGCCGACGCCACCGCGACCGGTCACGCCGCCAAGAACACCGTTTGCCGGCCTCGCCGACGCCCGTGAACCGTTCCGCCAGGCCGAGGCCCTGTGGAACGGAGAGCCGCTCGCCGGCCTGACCGGGTCCTGGGCCGTCAACGTGCGGCGGGTCCTGACCGACAAGCGGCGCGCGGCCATCCTGGGCCGTATCGAACTGGGCCTGCTGGCCGACGTCCGCCGCGCCCATGCGGTCGCCGAGCTGAGCCAGCTGACGGCCGGCCGCGAACCGCACCGACCAGCACGTCGCCGCCCTGGTCATGACCGCCTTGGACCGAGACGGGCGCACCGAAGACGCGCTGGCCATCTATCGCGAGCTGCGCAGCCGGCTGCGCGAGCGCACCGCGACCGAACCTCACACCGAGTTGCGTTCGCTCCCAGAGGATGCTCAACGGCTCAGCACGGCCCGTGCTCGCGCCGCCCGAGGGCGGAGAGGCCCCGTGCCCTGTCGACACCCTGGACCCTGCCCGGACTTGCCTGGTCGGGCGCCAGGCAGAGCTGTCGAGCCTCCTGGAGGCCGTCGCCTCCGACCTGCGCGCCGGCCCCGAGCGGCGGTGTTCGCCCTCGACGGGCTGGGCCGGCAGCGGCAAGACGACACTCGCCCTGCACGCCTGCGGGGTTCCAAAACCCTCAGTAGGCCCTGACCTGCATGTACGCTGACGCATTCGCAGGACGCTTATGAGGCCTCGTGGTACTCGTTGACCAGTCCGCCGAGGACCTGTTCGCGGCGTATTCGGGCGGCGGGAAACGGGATGACGTTCGGGGCGTCGGCAGGCGCTCGGAGCCCGAGGCTGCGATGGGGCCGGTGCGTGTTGTAGTGCTCGACGTAGCGGTTCAGGACGGTACGAAGGTGGCGTTCACCGAAGATCAGCATCCGGTCCGTGCATTCGGTCCGGGCCGTCAGCACGAATCGTTCGGCATAGGCGTTCGCCCGCGGGCACTGCGGCGAGATCTTCTTCACCTCGACGCCTTCGGCAGTGAACACCGCGTCGAAGGCGTCGGTGAACTTCGCGTCACGATCCCGGACCAGGAAACTGAACCGGCCGGCCAGTCCGCCGAGATCCATGACGAGGTTCCGCGCGCACTGCGTCACCCACTCCCCTGACGGATTGCTGGTGACACCGAGTATGTGAACACTGCGGGTTCCGACCTCCATGACAAAGAAGACATAGAGCCGCCGCAAAGTCACCGTGCAATCCACGTGGAAAAAGTCCGTGGCCAACATCGCGTCGGCCTGGGCACGCAAAAACCTCCGCCAGGACAAGTCGTTGACCCGCTTCAGAGCCGGAGGGATCCGATGAGCACACAGCACACGGCGGATCGTCCAGGCGCCGACCCGGCGGCCCAAACGACACAGCTCGCCCCGGATGCGCGTGTACCCCCACCCAGGGTTCTCCGTCGCCATCCGCACGATCAACACGGCGAGTTCTCCAGGGATCGGCGGCCGCCCTACCGGGCGAGGCCGGCGCCACTTCCGCGCGACGAGCAGACGATGCCAGGCCAGCAACGTCGCCGGCTGACGAGCCGGTGGGCACGCAGGGCTCGCGGCAGGAGCCGCGCCAGCGCGGAGGTGGTGCGCAGCTGTACCTGGATGTCGCGAACGGCGACTTGTTCTCTCCGCCCAGGCGGAGGTGGCCCGCTAAGCATGAGCTACTCGTTGGGGTCACGGCAGTTCTCTCCGCGCAAGCGGAGGTGGCCGGGACTGGCTTGGATTGCTTTGGGCGGTAGTAAGTTCTCTCCGCGGAGGCGGTACACCGTGCAGCACCGAGCGATTGCCACTAGCGATGTTCTCTCCGCGAAGACGAAGACGAAGGTGATGCGCGGAAGCCAACAGCTATCAGATCACGCAGGGGTCGAAGCTGAGGGTGCCGATAACCTATGCGACCTGCTGGTATTCGTGGAGGATTCCTCTGGCTCGGTCGTGCCTTCGGACGCGGAATTCGTCGAGGTCGATGACCTTCTCCGGCACCGGACATGTCGGTGCGGCCTGGTCCAGGGACCGGTGTGGGCGGTGGCCGTTGTAGAACGACTCATATTCGCGAAGCAGCCACATCAGATGCTCCAGGTTCCAGATCAACGTGCGGTCGGTCAGCTCCGCGCGTAGGGACCGGAACCAGCGCTCCATGATCGAGTTTTGGCGCGGCGCGCGGACGCAGGTGCGGATCACGACCGAGTCATGGAACCTGAAGGTCTGCCATAGACGGGTAATCCGGAAGATCTTAAGAATGCGTTCCTGGGTGCAGACAATTTCCAGACTACCTTCGTGGGCTCGGACCCTCTTCAAGCCTCCGATGATCACGCCCAGAGCTGCACGCCTGCTTGCGCATACGTGCGCCAGCGGCGGCGGCCCACGTTCCGTGGCGTTCGCCGGTTTGGCCTAGTTCAAAAACACCCGGGCTTGGAATAACGATCATCAGGCGGCTGGACGGGCGCACGTTCGCCGCCTGAGCTGTCGGTTTCACCGAGCCGCCGATCCCTGCTCCATCCGCATCCGGCATGTCCGCAGTCGCGGGACGGTCCTTACAACCCCCGGGAACATCACATGATCAGGAGATTGCGCGTTCTTGCGCGAACGGCGGTACTGACGGCCGTGGTGGCCGGCCTGTGCGCCAGCGCGGCCACACCCGCTCTCGCCTCCGCCACCGCCGGATACTCCCACGATTCCAGCATCGGCCTCACCGAGACCGACTGGATGCGCATGTTGCCGGATTCTGCACGGCTCAGTGAACTGTCCCTGCCCGGTACCCACGACAGCGGAGCTTCCGTCGCCGGCGGAGACAGTGCCCTCACCCAGTCGATGAGTCTGAGCACCCAGCTCAACTCGGGCATCCGGGCCTGGGACATCCGCCTGGCCGACGTCGTGGTGGCCCACGCGCTTCCCGTCAAGAAGCTCGGTATCTACCACGGCCCCTTCTTCCAGAAGACCCTCTTCTCCTTCGACGCATCGCGCTACGACTACCCGCCGACGGTGCTTCAGGTGGCCGATACCTTCCTGCAGAACCATCCCTCCGAGACGCTGCTGATGCGGATCCAGGATGAGCAGCCGACACCCGGCTTCGCCGACAAGGTCAAGACGGACCTCGACGCGGACCCCCACTACTACCGGGGCACCAGCGACAACCCCGCGTTGGGCGAGGTCCGCGGCAAGATCGTTGTCCTGCAGAACTTCTCCTCTCCGTCAAGGGTGGGCATCCCGTGGCGCAACGACTGCCGCAATCCCGGCTACCTCTGTATCCAAGACGACTACCACCTGACCACTAACTGGAACCTGGCCGACAAGTGGCGCTCGATCAAAGCGCAACTGGACCGTGCCGCCGCCGGATCGCGGAACACCGTCTACGTCAACTTCCTCAGCGGCTCGGGCGGTTCATTCCCCTACTTCGTCGCTAGCGGCCACTCCAGCCCCGGAACAAGCGCACCAAACCTGCTCACCGGCTGGACCCGCGGCTACGCCGGCACCTGCTTTTACGCCTACAACTGCCTCGCGGAATACCCCAGCGTGGGCTGCCTCACCTACTGGTTCTTCGGAACGAGAACCACCTGCTCGGTGGCCTTCGAGGGCGCCAACGTGCTGACCATGCAGGAGATGGACCGCCAGAAGGGCAGACCCCACCGGTACGGACTCATCTACGCCGACTTCCCCGGCCGCGGACTGATCAGCGACGTCATCGCGGCCAATCTGGGTGCCGGGCTGGGAGCCGCCATGCTCCCCGCAACCGGGATGGGCGGCACACCGGCTTTGCTCGGCACCGCACTCGCCCTGTGCGTGATCGGCGCATATCTCGCCTTCGACCCGTTCGCACGGCGACGGGTCACCCTCCGCCGGACATCGGCCACACCGGCGCGGCCGCGGAGTCGGCGGACAGCTTGAGCTGGAGGAAGTACGTGCCGGTCTGGGCCTTCCCGCCGGAGACGGTCCGGGTTGGGGTAGCCAGGCTGTAGTGATCTGACTTGCCTGGTCAGACGGCTAGTGCGAGTCCGTGTTGGTAGCGGGCTCGGTGGTTTCGCTGGTACTCGGCGGCGGTGTGAAAGGTCAAGTACTCTTCGAAGTCGCCGTTGTCGATCAGGGCTCGCAGGGTGAGGACGGCTTCGGCGCCTTCCAGGCCCCATCGGGCTCCGGTGATGTCCAGGCGGTCGCCGATGAGGTGTCGGCAGGCGCCTTCCACAGCGCCGGTGGCGATCGGCCAGCCTTTGGCCAGGGGTGGCGTAGTCCAGGTGGTCGGCCTTGTTGGTGAGATAGCCGATGGCGGTGCGCACGCCGCTGTGCGGGTCGGTGATGTCGGCGGTGTCGGCTGCGTCGGTCAGCTCGGCGATGGTGTCGGTGGTGCGGCCGGCCGGCCGGCGGGGCGGCGGCGTGGGCGGCGACGAACGCCTCGGCGGCGGTGTCGTGTGCGGCCTGGCCGGCGCGGGATGGAAGCTGCGGGCGGCTTTCCACAGGTATTCCAGGACGTGCACGAAGTCGATGATGATGTTGACCTGGATGTTCCGGGCCTTGGCCTGGGCGGCGAACAGGTCGAGTTGGGCCGGGGCGCCGGTGACCGCGCTCGGTGCGGGTGTGCACCACACCTGCGGCGCCCACCGGCGCCGGACATCCGCCGCCGGAATCGGCGGCGTCCTCCTCCTTCTGCGCACGCACGTCCAAGTTGGCCTGCGCCAGCAGCCGCAGCAGTTCCCGACCGGAGCCGGACAACTCGCCCTCGATCTGCTCCAGAGTCCAGCCCAGCGCCTGCGGGCCGGACATCCGCACCGTCAACGCCGCGAACTGCGCCGGTCCCCCGTGGTCGGCCAGCGCCTGCTGGACCTGCTCCTCCAGCCCGGCCGGAATCCCGCCACCGTGCCCGTGGCCGAGTTCGTGGTCGTGGTCGTGGTCGTGGACTGCCATCGCCGGGTTCCCCTCGCCTCCCCGAGCGTGCTTGCACCATCCCTGCCCACGGTAGCCGCGCACCGTGTGATCAGGACCCGGATTCCCCGGTCCGCAACACAACTCCACCGGCCAGGACGAACAGTCCCTCGCCGTCGCGACCAGCCGGCCGCGCTCTACCAGCCGCCGGCACTGGAGCGCATCCCCTCCCGGGCCGAGGGCCCAGCCCCAGCGCGACGCTGATCTGCCCTGCCGCAACGGCCCGGCGGCATCGGCCAGCACCTCCAGCACGTCGCAGTACCCCTGCGGCAACGCCGAGGACTCCACCCCCGCGACCCGGTGCGGCACCAACAACCCAGGGGCCGGCTCCGGAGCATCGCTACCGGCATCCGGCACTCCCACGGCATCAGCCGACGCACCGCCCAACACCAGCGACCGTCTCCCGCGTGACCCGCAACCGCGACACCGCCTCGGCCGCCACCGCCAGCTGCCCGGACAGCGCCGCGATCTGCTCCTGAAGCGCCGCGACCCACGCCTCGGCAGCAATCTCGCGCTCGGCCAGCAGGTCCACCAGCGACGCCATCACAGTCTCCCCCCGCCCGAACACTACGATAGGAGACGAACCCCGCCTCACGCAGTCAAATCGGAAACATGCCAGGCCAGGACTTCGCCACAGCCTGGCTACACCCTGCTGCGTGTCGAAGAATCCCTGCAGCACCGCCAGCGCGACAGCGCGGGTGTCGCCGATGACCGCGGTCTCGGCGGCCTCGGCGCTCCAGTCGCCGCACCGGCCGTGGGACCGGGCGGCGCAGATCAGATCTTCCAAGCCTGCGCCTGCGGCGTCGAAACAGGCTTCGGGATCGGGGGGTGTCGGCGTAGTCTGACATGGCGGGATCTTCCTTGCGGCGTGGGTGGCTGCTCACCTCCGACGCTGGGGGAAGATCTCTTCGGCTGCAGCGCTTTCACCCGATTCGCCGGCGAACGCCAGGGGACAGCCCGTATCGGCCCGGTTCGCTACTGACGCACCAACCCGTTCCACCAACCGGTTCAGTTCGCCGCGCATCGCCTCGATGACCCTGGCCTGCACGCCCAGCCCCAAAGATCGGCACAGTCCACCGACCGCAGCGGCTCCCCGGCGTCGTCGATCGCCTCCAGCACGTCTTGATAAGGCCGCGGCAGCCCGGCCAATGCCTGCGACGGATCGGCATCCGGGGCGAATACCGGCACCATCGCCCACCGCGACGCGGTCTGCCGGGATAGGACGGCGGCTGGCGCCTCCGGCGCCGCGTCATCCTCAGCGGGCACCTCGGCCAGCACCTCCTGGCCGATCCGCAGCCGCTCCAGCTCACGCTCGGCCTCGCCGAGCTCTGCCGTCAACGCCGCGATTTGCTTCTGGATCTCCTCGATCCGCCCGGCTGCGGCCTGCTCCCGCGCAGCCAGCCGTTCCAGCACCGACACCATCGGCGGCCTCCCTCTACCCCTGTTACCAGGGTAGAGAACAAAGCGGGACTCGATCGGGCGAATCAGCAACCTGTCGGCTCAGCCACTGCGGGCCCCGGGCTGATCGAAGCACCGCTCGACACCCCTTACGCCCTCGGCGCCGCCCGCGAACTCGAACCGGCCTGCAGCCTCCGACGTCCGCGCAGACGCGACCCGCCGAACCGCGGCCCCGCGCCAAGCCGACGTGTCCCGGCCGACACGGCGGCCTCCGTATAGCCGAGGCTATGCGGAGGCAGATGCACATACAAACCGGGCGCCTTCCAACGGCCATCGGTAAGGGATGCCAACCCAGCACCGACCCGACCCGAATCG
Source organism: Catenulispora yoronensis (assembly GCF_039531695.1). NCBI lineage: Bacteria > Bacillati > Actinomycetota > Actinomycetes > Catenulisporales > Catenulisporaceae > Catenulispora > Catenulispora yoronensis. The sequence goes on along the minus strand of NZ_BAAAQN010000053.1, from coordinate 30,407 downwards.
ATCTCCCTGAGTTTCATCTGCACCCTTTTCAACTAGAACAGCACGAAAAAAGCAGGCTAGCAGCCGCTGTCGTAGCTCAGGGTGCCGGCCGATCTGTTTCGGCCGGCACCGCTCCATCCTCGCGTTTCCTTGTCCCCCTGAGTTCCAGACTCAGCAGGCCCGTCCAGCGCGGCGTCGGTGGGCCGCGGCCACCAGCGCCAGGCCGAGGACGACGGTGGCACAGGCCGCGCCTGCCTGGTTGAGCAGGCCCGTGGCGCCGGTGCCTGGCAGCATGGCCCGGACCGGTGGGACCAGCCAGTTGCTCTCAGCCTCGGCGGTTCCGGCGTGCGGCGTCGGCTGGTGCGTGACCTGCACTGCCGCCGAGGACGGAGGACTGTCCACCGTCGGGCCAGTGGGCGGGGTGCCGTGCGCGGTCGCGGTGTTCGTGATCTGACCGGCGTTGATGTCGGCCTGCGTGACGGCGTAGGTCGCGGTACAGGTTGTCGACGCACCCGGCGCCAGCGTCGTCACCGGGCAGGAAACCGCCGGGACCGGGCCCGCCGGGGCGGTCATCGTGTCGGTCACAGTGATGTTCGTCAGGATGGTGTTCCCTGTGTTCTTCACCTCGAAGGTGTAGCTGACCACCTGGCCGGCGGCGTCCACGCTGGTCGGCACCGCCTCCTTCACGACGGTCAGTGTCGATGACGCGGTGGCTGCCGTGACCGTCGCGGAGGACGGAGCGCTTTCCACCGCCGGACCGGTCGGCGGAGTGCCGGTAGCCGTCGCGGTGTTCGTGATCTGACCCGCGTCGATATCTGTCCGCGTCACGACGTAGGTCGCCGTGCAGGTCGTCGACTCCGCCGGCGCCAACGTCGTCACCGGGCAGGTGATCGCCGGAGCTCCACCAGAACCGGAGAACGCCGTATCCACCACCGTCACACTGGTCAGCGGCACGTTCCCGGTGTTGGTCACCACGAACGAATACGCCACCGTGTCACCGGCCTTGGACACCACCGTCGGAGACGCCGACTTCGCCAGACTGATCGAAGATCGCTCCGACCATGCGATGCAGACGGTCTGGTGATCGACGGTGGAACAAACCCGCGTGGGCAGTGTCAAGCCGACTGTCCAGGAGGTTTTGGCGTTCAGCTGTGGAGTGAGTACGACGGTGGCGGGGACGACCTGGCCGTTGTCCGCGGTGAAGTTGTCCGGCACGACTCGGAAGTACGGCGTGGGGCTGTCGGCCACGCCTACGGTGGAGCTGCCGTCCGAGTCTCTGGCGAGAGATGACGCGACAGCGACCGTCTGACCCGGCAGCACATCGGCGGGGATGGTCGCGATCGTGAGCACCAGCCATGGGGCGAAGGTGACGTTCGAGGCCGAGGCCGAGGCACCCTTGATGGTGCCGCAGCCGGGACCTCCGCCACTGGCCAGTTGGCCGTTCACAGGCGGCTGCGGATGGTCTGGGATGTTACAGCCCCACCAGTCCCATCGCGCGTCCACGGCGGCGGCGGCGTCGTCGTTGACCAGACCGTCAGAGTTGCCGTTGTCCACGATCCGGTTGAACCGTACCACCATCCGGCCGGTGTAGGCGCCATCGGCAATGGTGATCCCGATGCCGCCGGACCCTGTGATGGTGTTCTGCATGATGGTGATGTCCGAGCTGGGGCGGGGTAGCGGCGGCAGTCCCGGCTGCTCGGCTTCCCCGCGGATGCCGACAGCGATCCCGTTGTTACCGGAGTCGAGGATGAGATTGCTGGTAATCGCGATGGCGCTGCTGCCGGAAATGTCGATGGCGGCGCGGCCGGCAGCGGTTGCGGTCCTCTCCATGGTGTTGTCCGCGATGGTGACGTTGGTGTTCGGGCGTTGGTCGTTCGAGGTGACGACCACTACGCTCCCGTGCGTCTTGTCCGTGATGGTGTTGTTGGTGACGGTGACGTTGTGGTCGTTCCCGGACAGTTCCACCCCGCTGAAACCTCCGGTCGTCGTATTGTCGGAGATTTTCGCATCCGTTACCGAGACGATGAAGATCGGGCCCTCGCCGACCATGTCGTTGCCGGTAATGGTGATGCCCGTGGCCACGTCCACGCCCACACGAGCGGCCCGCCCGTCGATGTCGATCGGCGTGTTGTTGTTGCCGCTGAAGGAACTGTCGGTGAAGCTGGCATTGCTCAGCGCCCACCAGTCGCTGGTGAAGACCCCGTTGCCGCCGAAGCCGTTGTTGTTGGCGACATACAGGTTCCGGGTGAAGACCGAGGGCTGAATTCCGTTGGACCCGGGGTCCACACCCATGGAGTTGTTGGTGAAGACAGTGTTGATGACGGTGTATCCGCTGTAGTTCGAGGTCGTCTCCACCCCCGCACCGTTCGGGTTCCCCTCGAAGGTGAAGCCATCGATGGTGACCGAGTCGGCGTCGGGAGTGAACGTCCCGCCGCCGCTGGTGAAGGCGCATACGATCACGGTCTCCCCGGGGCCGCCGACCGTCCGGGTGCGCGCGTCCACTCCGACCATCGCGCCCTCCAGGCGCAGCCCGGCCTTCTGGATGAGCAACTGCCCCGTGGTCACCGTGTACGTGCCCGCCGCCACCTTGATGGTGTCCCCGGGCGAGGCCTGGCCATAGGCTTGCGCGACAGTCAGGCACGGGTCGGCCGCGGTTCCGCAGGCTGGACCGTCGTTCCCTGTCGTCGCGACATAGATCACCGTCGCCGCGTATGCGGGTGTCACGAAGCCATCGATGAAAATCCCGCCCAGCAACGCGAGCAGCGGGGCCACCAGCAGTGTCGCAGCGCGAGTTGGCACGCGCCTGCGGACGCGACCACGAACGTTCATTGCTTTCACAGCTGCCGTCTCCGTCCACGTGCGACGCTAGGTGATGCTGGCTCATTTGCGCCCTGGCTTCCTGGCAGAATGATCTTAGGCAGTCCGTAGCCGCATGGCCGGTATGGCGGCGTGCTCCATTCGAGTGGATACTTCGAGAACGATTGTCCCGCCCTGATGGATCGTGCCAGTATGCAGTGCCGTGAGTTGAGGTAAGTCAGCTTGCTTCTGCAACCGCCGGCAGGGCACTGATTAATTCGCGAGAATACTAATATAATTCGAAGTAGGTTTCCTTGGTTGAGGTAGGCGAGGTCGGGTCGCGGAAGAAGCCGCAGAGGATCTCCGGGGCAGTGGCAAGGCGCTCCAGCGCTTCGATGGCGAAGCAGAACACCTCGCCTTTGATCCGAGCGGCGCGCTGACCGGCGCCGGCAGCCTTGACGTTGCTCCAGACCCATCCATCGGGGTTCAAGGTCGGGCAGCAGCCGGGCAGGAAGAACAGCTTGAGGCGTCCGTCGGTCTTCTCCGCGAACGCCTTGACGTCTTTCGACCTGTGGACCGGGGCATTGTCCAGAATCAGGAAGTCGGCGCCGCCGTCATCGGCCAGAAGCTGCTGACAGAACTTGATGAACGCCGCTTTGTCGCAGATGCCGGTGAAGGAGGTGAAATGGATCCGACCACGCTGCTCGATCGCCGAGATCATCGACACCGGATCTCGTCGGCCCATCGCAGGGTGAAAGCAAAGTCTTTTGATCATGGTCGGGATGCAGCCAGGATCGGCAGAATCCTGGTTCGGTCGGCGGCTATGCCCTCGAGCGTCTGAGTGAGCTTCGTGATCCCTGCCAGCGCTGAGCAGCGCGATGACCATGTTTTGGAAAATGGCCATGACCTGCGCGGCAGCACCGAGGTAGGCGCGCTGGGCATCTACACCCCCGCCCATCCTGCGGGCTGCATCGTGAATCACGGCCGCGATCATCCACGATTCCCCCTGCGCCGTCCGGACAATCGGGGGTCGGCGCCGAGATAGCACCCGGGAGAGCGACACTGGATGCCGTGCAGCCCCCGACCGTGACTGATGACCCGGCCTCGGGGCTGACCGTTATCGGCTCCGGCACCAAGGAGCATGTCGCCGCCGCCATGACGCAGGCGACCGCGCGGCCGACACGTCCACATTGTCGGGGCGGGGGGCGAGTACTGCGTTTACGACAACTCACGCCGCCGCCAGCGGCGCGCGCGTCCTGGTCACCGAGGACGTCGAGAAGGGGGTGGCCGGCGTCGACTTCGTCTACACCGATGTGTGGGTCAGGATGGGTGAATCGGACGAGCAGTGGAGCGCCCGGATCCCGACGCTGCTGCCGTACCGGGTCACCGAGAAGGTCATGCAGTCGTCGGGCAAGCCGGACACGAAGTTCCTGCACTGCCTGCCCTGCGTCCACGACACCACCACCGTGCTGGGCAAGCGCCTGTTCGACCAGCACGGACTGGACAGCGCCGAGGTCACCGACGAGGTCTTCGAGTCCTCCCGCTCGGTCGTCTTCGACCAGGCGGAGAACCGACTGCACACCATCAAGGCCGTCATGGTCGCCGCGCTCGGACGCGACTGACATGCGCATCGTGGCCGCGCTCGGCGGCAACGCGCTCCTGCGGCGCGGCGAGAAGCCCGACGCCGCGATCCAGATCGAGCACGTCCAGGCCGCCGCCGAGGCTCTGGCGCCCTTGGCCATCGACAACGAGCTGCTCATCTGCCACGGCAACGGCCCCCAGGTCGGGATGCTGTCCCTGGAGAGCGAGAGCGAGAGCGACTCCGCGCTCACCCGGCCCTATCCGCTGGATGTGCTCGTGGCCCAGACCCAGGGAATGATCGGCTACTGGCTGGCCCGGTGCCTGCGCAACGCCGGGGTTGCCAAGCCGGTCCTGGGCCTGGTCACCCAGACCGTCGTCGACCCGGCCGACCCGGCGTTCGCCGACCCGGACAAGTTCATCGGACCGGTCTACACCCACGAACGTGCCAAGCAGCTGGCGGACGCGGACGGCTGGACTGTCGCGGCCGACGGAGACCAGTGGCGTCGCGTGGTGCCCTCTCCGGCCCCGAAGCGGATCGTCGAACAGGACTCGATCACCCGGGTCCTCCGCGATCGGGCGGTGGTCATCTGCGGCGGCGGAGGAGGGGCTCCCGTCATCGACGACGGCACCGGTCAGCTGCAAGGCGTGGAAGCCGTCGTCGACAAGGACCTCACCGCGGCCCTGCTCGCCATCGCGGTCAATGCCGACCGGCTGCTCATCCTCACCGACGTGTCGGCCGTCATGGAGAACTTCGGCACACCACAGGCCGCCCCGCTGGGCCGCTTGAACCTCGAGAACCTGGACGGCCTGCACTTCCCGGCCGGATCCATGGGCCCCAAGATCGAGGCCTGCCGCCGCTTCGTCGAAGCCACCGGGCGGCCGGCAGCCATCGGATCGCTGGCGCACGCGGCCGCAGTCCTGAAGGGCTCCGCCGGGACCACCATCTCCGCCAGAACTGCCGGGTAGGACACCGGATCGGTGCGCCGACAATCACGACAGAGGCACCCGGACGTGATCGAGGCGGTTCAGCCGACGGCGTTGCTGGTCCGATCCGCACGGCTCTGCGGCCCAGGCGCTACCTGATGACGGTGCCGACCAGGTGACCTATGGCGTAGGTCAAGGTGAGGCCGAGAGCTCCGCCGATGCGGGCGCTGACCACCCCGGCGATCGCGAGCGCGGCCAGCGCCGCAGCGAAGGTGACCGGCACTCGCCAGGCCTGCGGGGACAACAGGATGGACAGCAGCGGCAGCAGCGCGCCCAGAGTGAACGAGGCCGCCGAGACGGCGGCGGCCTGCACTGGCTTGGCGATATCGGCCGGATCCAGGCGCAGCTCGGTGTCCAGATGCGCGGCCAGCGCATCGTGTTCGGTCAGCTCGCCGGCGACCAGGGTCGCTGTGGCGGCTGTCAGACCTTTGGCCCGGTGCATCGCGGCCAGCTCGGCCAGTTCCTGTTCGGGTGCCTCGGCCAGTTCCCGGCGTTCCTGCTCGACTTGGGCCGTCTCGCTGTCGCGCTGGCTGCTGACCGACATGTATTCGCCCAGTGCCATCGACACCGCGCCCGCGACGAGTCCGGCGAGCCCGGCGGTGAAGATCGGGCCTCGGGCGGACGTCGCCCCGGCCACGCCGATGACGATGCCCGCCACCGACACGACGCCGTCGTCGGCACCCAGCACTCCCGCCCGCACCTGGTTCAGCCGCCCCCTCCCGACAGCCAGATGCGCCTCGCTCGTCCGGCTGGCACTGCTCCCGCCGCCCGAGGCCGCCCGGTCCACAGTGTCATCACCCATCTGAGTCATCGGTCCATTGAGTCATGGTCGACAGGTGCCTAACCGGCGCGCGTGGCGGTGCTGAACCGCGCGGCGCGCCGCAGCAGGTGACGGCGCTTCTTGTCCGACGGTGCCGTCGGGGCGCTGGTGGCAGCGACCCGGTAGAAGACCTTCTTGCCGATCTCGATCAGGACGAGATAGCCGACGACCATCCCGGCCAGGGCAGCGAAGTAGGCGACCGGCAGCGGCTGGAAACCGAGGGTGTGGGCCAGCGGCGTGGCCGGAAGCGCCGCACCGATGGCCACGACTGCGAGTGCGGCCAGGGTCAGCGGCAGGCTGGGATGGCTGCGGAAGAACGGGATGCGCCGGGTGCGGATCGCGAAGATCACCAGGGTCTGGGTGGCCAGGGATTCGACGAACCAGCCGGAGCGGAACTGGGCGGGGCCGGAGTGGAAGACCCAGAGCATGACGGCGAAGGTGAGGAAGTCGAACACCGAGCTGAGCGGCCCGAAGTAGATCATGAAGCGGCGGATGAAGCCGATGTCCCAGTGCGAGGGCCGGCGCAGCTGCTCCTCGTCGACGTTGTCGGTGGGGATGGCGAGCTGGCTGGTGTCGTAGAGCAGGTTGTTGAGCAGGATCTGGGACGGCAGCATCGGCAGGAACGACAGGAACAGCGACGCACCGGCGGCGGAGGCCATGTTCCCGAAGTTGCTGGACGTGCCCATCAGCACGTACTTGACGGTGTTGGCGAAGATCCGCCGGCCTTCGGCGACGCCGTCGGCGAGCACGTCGAGGTCCTTCTCCAGCAGGATCACGTCGGCAGCGTCCTTGGCGACGTCGGTCGCGGAGTCCACGGAGATGCCGACGTCGGCGGCGTGCAGCGCGAGGGCGTCGTTGACGCCGTCGCCGAGGAACGCGACCCCGCCGCCGGACAGGCGCTGGACGCGCACGATCCGGGCCTTGTCCTCGGGGCTGACCCGGGCGAACACGGTGGTGTTCGCGATCGCCGCGGCGAGCTGGGTGTCGTCGAGCTTCTCGATGTCCGCGCCGGTCAACGCGTTGCCGCTGCCGAGGCCCAGATCGCGGCAGACTTTCAGCGCGACGGCGGCGTTGTCGCCGGTGACGACCTTCACGGCGATGCCGAGGTCGGCCAGGCGGCGCAGCGCCCCGGCGGCGTCCTGCTTCGGCGGGTCCAGGAAGACCAGCAGGCCGACGAGGGCCAGACCCTTCTCGTCGTCGGGTGTCATCTGGCGCGAGTCGCCGGCGTGGCGGGTGGCGACCGCGACGACGCGGTTGCCTGCGGAGAACTCCTTCTCCAATGCCTTGCGCGCCGCGTCCGGCACATCCAGGCAGCGGTCCAGGACGCTCTCAGGCGCTCCCTTGGTGATGATGGTCGCCTGCCCGGTGGCGTCCCGGACCAGAGTCGATGCCATACGGCGTTCGTGGTCGAAGGGCAGCGTCGCCAGGCGCGTGTAGTCGGCCAGTCCGGGCCGCTGGGCCTCGGCGGCAGAGGATTGCCACAGGGCCTGGTCGAGCGGGTTCCCGCCCACGGCCTGTCCGTCGGCCGCCGAGTTCTCGGTGCACAACAGCGCCCAGCGCAGCACGACCCCTTGCGCGGCGTCCGCTTCGTCGCCGGAGACGACTGGAACAGCGCGCCCGAAGTCGATCTTTCCTGCGGTCAGGGTGCCGGTCTTGTCGGTGAACAGCATGTCGACGTCGCCGAGGTCCTCGATGCACACCAGGCGTTTGACCAGGACCTTCCGCTTGCTCATTCGGCGTGATCCGGCGGCCAGGGACGTGGAGACGACCGCGGGCAGCAGCTGCGGGGTGATGCCGACCGCGATGGCCAGGGAGAACAGCAGCGCGTCGATGATCGGTTTGTGCAGCACCACGTTCATCACGAAGATCGTCGTGGTCAGCGCGCCGGCCACATAGACCAAGAGCATCGAGAACTTGCGGAGCCCGACCTGGAACTCGGTGTCCAGCGGGTGGGTGTCCAGCCCGGCGGCGATCTTGCCGAACTCGGTACGCGGCCCGGTCGACACCACGACCCCGCGGCCGCTGCCACCGTGGACCACGGTGCCCATCAGCGCGCAGCCGGCCAGCTCGGCCAGCGGCGTCCCGGCGGGTACCGGATCGGGGTTCTTGTCCACGGGCAGCGATTCACCGGTCAGGACCGACTCGTCGCATTCCAGGCCGGTGACGGCCAACAGCCGCAGGTCGGCCGGGACGACGTCGCCGAGCCGCAGCTCGACGACGTCGCCGGGCACCAAGGCCGTGACGTCCACCTCGACCGCCCGTCCGTCGCGCAGGACCACGGTCTCGTGATGGATCTGGGAGTGCAGGGCCTCGGCGGCCTTCTCCGCCCGGAACTCGTTGACGAACCCGAGCCCGACCGACACGGCGACGATCACGCCGATGATGACGGCGTCGCTGCGTTCCCCGACCAGGAAGGACACGACCGCCGCGGCCATCAGCAGACCGAGTAGCGGTGAGCGCAGCTGGTGCCAGAGCACCGCCAAGGCACGGGCCTTGTGCGAGGCCACGGCGTTCGGGCCGTACTCGGCCTGCCGCCGGGCGACCTCCGCACCGGACAGGCCCTGGTCTGCGGATACGCCGAGGGCGCGCAGCACGTCGTCGGCCGGTGACGCCGCCGCGGAGACGGCACCGTGCACGGAGTCGACGGACAGCGTCGGGGCGGTGGTCGTCATCGGGTCGCCTCCCAGGTCCAGTTCAGGATCTCCGGCAGGTCCAGGCCGTGCAGGTCGATGTACCGGTCGTGCTCGACGAGCTTGTCCTGCATCAGCTGCCTGAGGTACTCGCCCCGATCCCCGAGGCCGGGTACCCGGTCGATGACGTCCTGGACGAGGTGGAAGCGGTCCAGGCCGTTCTGCACCCGCATGTCGAAGGGCGTGGTGATGGTGCCCTCCTCGACGTAGCCGCGCACGTGCAGGTTGCGGTTGGTGCGGCTGTAGGTGAGCCGGTGGATGAGCCAGGGGTAGCCGTGGAAGGCGAAGATGATGTGCTTGTCCCGGGTGAACATGGAGTCGTACTCCGCCTCGGTGAGGCCGTGCGGATGGCTGGCCGCGGGCTGGAGCTTCATCAGGTCGACGACATTCACCACACGGACTCGCAGGTCGGGCAGATGTTCGCGCAGGATCGACACGGCCGCGAGCACCTCCAGGGTCGGCGTGTCCCCGCAGCAGGCCAGGACCACGTCGGGCTCGGCGTCCTGGTCGTTGCTCGCCCACTGCCAGACCCCGGCACCCCGCTTGCAGTGCTCGGCCGCGTCCTCGATCGACAGCCACTGGGGCATCGCGCGCTTGCCGGCGACGACGACGTTGACATAGTTCCGGCTGCGCAGGCAGTGGTCGAAGACCGACAGCAGGGTGTTGGCGTCCGGGGGCAGGTAGACGCGCACGACGTCGGCCTTCTTGTTGACGACGTGGTCCAGGAAGCCCGGGTCCTGGTGGGTGAAGCCGTTGTGGTCCTGCTGCCAGACGTGCGAGGTGAGCAGATAGTTCAGCGAGGCGACGGGACGCCGCCACGGCAGCCCGGCGGTGACCTTCAGCCACTTGGCGTGCTGGTTGAACATCGAGTCGACGATGTGGACGAACGCCTCGTAGCAGTTGAACAGGCCGTGGCGGCCGGTGAGCAGGTAGCCCTCCAGCCAGCCCTGGCTCTGGTGCTCGCTGAGCATCGAGTCCAGCACGCGCCCGGACGGCGCGAGGAACTCGTCGTTCGGCAGGGTCCGCGCATTCCACTGCCGGTCGGTCACCTCGAACACGGCTCCCAGAAGGTTGGACAGGGTCTCGTCCGGGCCGAAGAGGCGGAAGTTCCGGCGGTCGGCGTTGAGGGCGATCACGCTCCTGAGGAACCGGCCCAGAACTGCCGTGTCCTGGGCGTCGACAGCACCGGGCGCGGGCACTGCGACGCCGTGCGCGCGGAAGTCCGGCATCCGGAGGTCGCGCAGCAGCAGCCCGCCGTTGGCATGGGGATTGGCGCCCATCCGCCCGTCGCCCTTGGGCGCGAGTTCGGCCAGCTCGGGGATCAGTCGGCCGGACTCGTCGAACAGCTGCTCCGGCCGGTAGCCGCGCATCCATTCCTCGAGCACCGCAAGGTGTTCGGGGTGCCCGGCGTCCACAAGCACGGGGACCTGGTGCGAGCGGAACGTGCCCTCGTTCGGCAGTCCGTCGACGGTCTTCGGGCCGGTCCAGCCCTTGGGCGACCGCAGGACGATCATCGGCCACCGCGGGCGGGTCCGGTCTCCGGTGTCGCGGGCCGTACGCTGGATCCGCCGGATGCCCTCCACCGCGTTATCCACGGCGGTGGCCATCAATCGGTGCATCTCCCGTGGATCGTCGCCTTCGACGAACAGCGGTTCCCAGCCGCAGCCGCGGAAGAACTGCTCCAGTTCCTCGTGCTCGATCCGCGCCAGGATCGTCGGGTTGCTGATCTTGTAGCCGTTCAGGTGCAGGATCGGCAGCACCGCGCCGTCCCCGACCGGATCGAGGAACTTGGTGGAGTGCCAGGCAGTCGCCAGCGGACCGGTCTCGGCCTCCCCGTCGCCGACGACGCAGGCGACGATCAGCTCCGGGTTGTCGAACACCGCCCCGAAGGCGTGACTCAGGGAGTAGCCCAGCTCCCCGCCTTCGTGGATCGACCCCGGTGTTGTCGGCGCGACGTGGCTGGAGATCCCGCCGGGGAACGAGAACTGGGTGAACAGCCGCTTGAGCCCCGCCTCGTCCTGGCTGACGTCGGGGTAGACCTCGCTGTAGCTGCCTTCCAGGTAGGTGTTGGCCACCAGCGCCGGGCCGCCGTGCCCGGGGCCGGCGATGTAGATCATGTCCAGGTCGTGTTCCTTGATGGCCCGGTTCAGGTGGACGTAGATGAAGTTCTGGCCCGGCGTGGTGCCCCAGTGCCCGACCACCAGGGGTTTGACGTGGGACAGTTCCAGCGGACGTCGCAGCAGGGGGTTGTCGTAGAGGTAGAGCTGGCCGACCGAGAGGTAGTTGGCGGCGCGCCAGTAGGCGTCCATGGCGTCCAGGAGTTCCGTGGACCGGGTCGCGGGGATCATTCGGCAACATCCTGACTCGGCTTCGCCGACGCGGCCGGGGTCGCCGACGCGGCCTCGCGGGCGAGGAAGGAGCCGAGTTCACCGATGGTGCTCATGAGCGGCGCGGGGAAGACGACGGTGGTGTTCTTGTCAACGCCGATCTCGACCAGGCTCTGCAGGTTGCGCAGCTGGAGCGCCAGCGGATGGGCCATCATGATGTCCGCGGCGGTGCCCAGCGCGTCGGCGGCCAGCGCCTCTCCCTCGGCGGCGATGATCTTCGCGCGCTTCTCCCGCTCGGCCTCGGCCTGGCGGGCCATGGCCCGCTTCATGCTGTCCGGCAGCTGGATGTCCTTCAGCTCGACCAAGGTGACCACCACGCCCCACTCGACGGTGGCGACGTCGAGGATCTCCTGGATGTTGACGTTGATCCGGTCCGTCTCCGACAGGGTCTCGTCCAGCGTGTGCTGACCCACGACCTTGCGCAGCGTGGTCTGGGCGATCTGGTTGATGGCCGACTGCACGTTCTCGATGGCGACCACCGACTTCTCGGCGTCCACGACGCGGTAGTAGGCGACGGCCGAGACGTCGACGCTGACGTTGTCGCGGGTGATGATGCCCTGGGACTGGATGGGCATGGTGACGATCCGCAGGCTCACCCGGTGCAAGATGTCGATGACCGGGACGATGACCTTCAGGCCGGCGCCCTTGACGCCGACGACGCGCCCGAGGCGGAACAGGACGGCCTGTTCGTACTGCTTGACGACTTTGACGGCGAGCGCCAGGTACAGCACCGCCAGTGCGATGAGGATGACGACGATCCAGGCGAACACCATGAGCAGTCCTTATGTGGAAACGGAGGGAACGAGCCGGTCGGGGACGGGGACGGCGACGGGTGCGGTCCGGCTTCGGCGGAACCAGCGGACCAGTTCGTCGACGCCCCACACGATGACCGGGAACGGTGCGATGACGGCCAGCTGCGCCGGGCTCAGGGCCGCGGTACCGAATACGTGCTGGGCCGGCGGGGCGTAGATGACCGCCGCGGTGAAGACCAGCTCGAAGGCGATGCCCCACAGCAGCAGGGGGTTGGACCGCAGGCCGATGGTGAACAGCGAGGCGCGGTCGGTGCGGGCGGCGAAGGCCGTGCCGATCTGGCAGGCGACGATGCCGGCGAAGGTGATCGTCGTGGCCTGGAGGTAGGCGTGGTGCAGCGGCGTGCCGCCTCCGGTCGGGTCGCCGGAATGCCATCCGGCTCGCCACAGGGTGAAGAAGAACGCTCCCATCACCAGCGCCGCCGAGACAGATCCCAGCAGGGCCCAGGCGCGGAAGAGGAGTGCGCGGTCGATGACGCCTGCGGTGCGCGACCTGGGCGGTCGGTCCATCAGGCCGGGCTCGGCCGGCTCACGGCCCAGGGCCAGGGCCGGGAGTGTCTCGGTGCCCAGGTCGACCGCGAGGATCTGCAGGACGCTCAACGGCAGCGGCACCGCGCCGCCGGACAGGGCGAACACGAGGAACGGCACGACCTCGGGGACGGCGTGGGCGAAGATGTAGAGCACGAACTTGCGGACGTTGTCGAACACCCGGCGGCCGGCGTCCACCGCGACGACGATGGTGGCGAAGTCGTCGTCGGTCAGCACCATCGTCGCGGCCTCCCGTGCGACGTCGGTTCCGGAGCGGCCCATGGCGACGCCGATGTCGGCATGGCGCAGCGCGGGAGCGTCGTTGACACCGTCGCCGGTCATCGCCACCACCTCACCGCGGGCGCGCAGCGCCTCGCAGATCCGCAGCTTGGCCTCCGGCGACGTGCGGGCGAACACGATCTCGCCGTCGCCGGACAGGACCGCGTCCAGTTCGGCATCGGTCAGACGGTCCAGTTCCGCGCCGGTGACGATGCGGCCGTTCTTGCCGCCTATGCCGATCTGCCGGGCGATCTCGGCCGCGGTGGGTCCGTAGTCGCCGGTGACCACATGGATCCGCATCCCGGCCTGATGGGCTCGGGCGACCGCGTCGGCGACGCCTTTCCGGGGCGGATCGGCCATCGCGACCAGGCCGATCAGGGTCAGTCCGGACTCGGCGTCCTCCCGGTCGTCCGGTATTGACTGCCCGGGTTCCAGAGCGCGCTGGGCGACCGCCAGGACCCGCAGGCCGCTGGCCGCATAGCGGTCCTGTGCCTGCTGGAGGGCCAGTCGGGCCTCGGCGTTCAACGTCTGCGCCGCGCCGTCGGCGTCCAGGAACCGGTTGCAGCCGGGCAGCACGGTCTCCAGCGCACCCTTGGTATGCACCGTGGCCGCATCGCCGTCGCCGACTGCGTCTCCGCCGGTGTCGAGGGTCGACATCCGCTTCAGGCGCGCGTCGAAGTGGAACACCGCACGACGGTTCTTTTTCCGCTCGGCCGGGGTGGTGGGGACGCCCAACTCGTCGGCCAGGCGCAGCAGGGCGAGTTCGGTCGGATCGCCGGTGCCGTGTGGTTGGGAATCGCTGGGTGCCTCGGCCGTCGTGCAGGCCGCCGCCGCCGAGGCCAGGACCCGGGCCCGGGCCCGCGGATCGTTGGCCGTGGCGGGGGCCGTGGCGTCGATCTCCTGGCCGGTCAGCCACAACCGGGTGACCCGCATGCGGTTCTCGGTGAGGGTCCCGGTCTTGTCGGTGCAGATCACGGTGGTCGACCCGAGCGTCTCCACCGCCGACAGACGTTTGACGACAGCCCCGTGACGCGCGAGTTCCCGCACCCCGGCGGCGAGGGCCAAGGTGATCGTCGGGAGCAGGCCCTCGGGGACGTTCGCCACGATCAGGCCGATCGAGAAGCTGATCGCCGCAGTCCAGCCCAGGCCGGCGGCGAGCCCGGCCGGCAGGAACGCCGCGCCCATCGCCACCGCGACCACGGCGATGATCCAGGTCGCCCGGCGGACCTGGCGTTCCAGGGGGCTGCGTTCTGTGGTCACCCGCTGGGACAACGCGGCGATGCGTCCCAGCTCGGTGTGCATGCCGGTACGGGTCACCACCGTGGTCGCCTCGCCGCCGGTGCAGGTGGAGCCGCTGAAGACCAGGTCGTGTGCCTCCAGCAGGGATCCGGCCTCGGCCGCGGCCTGCGCGGAGCGGCTGACCGGCAGCGATTCGCCGGTCAGTGAGGACAGGTCCAGCAGCACGTCCCCGTCGATGATCCGCGCGTCCGCGCTGACCCGGTCGCCCTCGGCGACGATCAGGACGTCGCCGGGCACCAGGTCGCGGGCTTTGACCTCGCCGCGTACCCCGTCGCGGACGACCAGGGCGGTGGCCGGTAGGAAGGCCGCAAGGGCCTCCACCGCGCGCTCGGCCTGCATCTCCTGCACGAACGCGAACCCGGCGTTGAGCAGGATCACGGCCACGACCGCGATCGACAGCGCCGGCGTGCCGCCGACCCACGCGAGCACCGCCGCCACTGCCAGCAGGATCGCCAACGGCTGGGTGAACTGATCGAGCAGTTCCCGCGGCCATCGCCGGCCGCCGCGCCGGGTCAGCTCGTTGGCACCGTAGACCAGCCGCCGCCGCGCGGTCTCCCGTTCCGACAGCCCCGACGGCGATGTCCGCAGGTCCCGGAACAGCTCGGCCAGCGGCTGACGCTCATCGACGCTTTCGGCCCTGTCGGGCAAGGCCGTGCTGTCGACGGGTGCTGTCTCGGTAGCGGTCATCACTGCTCTCCTGAAGAGTTGCAAACCGTGCAGAGCATCGGACGGGTCAGCGAGGTGAGTCGGCCAGGACGGTGCGGGCGTGATCGGCGTGGTCCGCGGTCACCAGGACCTCGAACCGGCCGGGGATGATGGCGCTCCTGGACGCGAAGTCGCGGCGGCCGGCGGTCAGGCCGTAGCCGACCGCGGCGAAGACGCCGCCGAAGATCACGCCCCAGGTCAGGCCGAAGGACATCGCCCGGCCGAAGGACGCGGTGGTCAGGATGTTGAGGAGCAGGCCGACGAAGATGCCGAACCACGCACCGCCGACCACGCCGGAGATCAGGACCCGAGGCCAGGTGAGCCGTCCGGTGACCTGCTCGACCATCCGCAGGTCGCTGCCGATGATCTGGGTCTGCTCGACTTCGAAGCGCTGCTCGGCGAGGGCTTCGACGACGCTCTGTGCCTGGACGTAGGTCGGGTAGGAGCCCAGCGACATCTGCTCGCCCGCAGCTCGCGCGAGGGTGTTTCTCATGCTTGCCGATGTGCCGTTGGTCATCATGACTGGCTCCAGGCGTCGTCGAGGCTCGAGGCGTGCGGTGCGGTCTGGTCGGACGTCGGGGGGACGACGACGACCGGGCACGGGGCGTGCTGGGTGCAGTGCTGGCTGACCGAGCCGAGCAGCATCCCGGCGAAGGCGCTGTGGCCGCGGGTCCCGACCACGAGGAGGCGCGCGGTGGCCGCCGATGCCAGGAGCGCTTCGGCCGGGTGGCCTTGGACCACGCGGGCGTGGACTTCGACCGGGTGGTCCTGCATGGCGGAGACCTCGGTGATGGTGGCGTCGAGCGTCTTCTCGGCGGCGATGCGCATGCCACCGTCGTCCATCGATGCGGCGGACCAGCCGTAGGCGAATCCGTAGCCGGTCCGGATCGGGTCCTGCCAGGCGGTGACGGCCTCGACCGTGGTTCCGGCGAGCCGGGCCTCGGCCACGGCCCAGGCGAGTGCGGTCTTCGAGCCCTGTGAGCCGTCGATTCCGACGACGATGCGCGGGGCTTCGCTGCTGGTCTGGTCTGTCATGCCTGTCTCCCTGTTGTTGTCGCAGTCGGCGGTGCAAAGGCCCGCCGGAGCTGGCGTTGTGCTCGATCGGTCATCCAGATGGGCAGCGCCGTATTCGTCGGCGGATCGCTCGCAGCCGCCACGACGCCGGTACTTGCCGGTGAGCGGGGACGCGTTGCGTTGAAGCCCGCGAGGAGGGCTTCGGCGATGTCGATGGGTGCGCTCACGTTCTGGCGCGTTGCTCACGGTTCAGGTCCCGCAGGTGGACACCTGCGGGTGAGGTCGAACTGAGCGGCGCAACCGCTGATACGGCAGCGTTCAGATCACGAGTGGGATGGTCGGAGCTGTCGCCGACTACCACAGGCCTACTCAGTCACGGCACCGAGCGTTGTCGGTGCGCCAAGAGATGGTGACGGGTCAAAGGTCACCGGGGACTTGAGCGACAACTCCATCCTACGCTGCCGGCGACCCCGTGTATCCGCCGCCGACGGTGGGCTGTCGGATGCTGCCAGCGAGCCGTCCGTGGTCCGACGCTGCCTTTCCTGCCGCGAATCGCATGTTTGATCCGTGTAGTCCGGGCATAGGGGCGGAGGAAGACCATCCAGAGCATCCGCCGATGCCGGCGGCAGCTGTGTGCCAAAGCGCCCGGTCGCTCTCAGCTACGAAGAACAGGCAGACCTCGGCACCCCCACTGGAGCGTTCGCCAACCTTCGTGCTGCCGCTGCGGGGTCTGAATGCCCGCGCGACACGAGGGAGTGAACGCTCATGCTCGTTGCCGTCGTCCTCATCGCCATCGTCGTATTCATGGCGCTCGGTGGCATGGCCGGATTCAACAGCCTGGTCAGGAAGCGTAACCGGACCAGCGAGGCCTGGTCGCAGATCGACGTGTAACTCAAACGCCGCCACGACCTGATCCCGAACCTCGTGGCCACCGTGAAGGGCTACGCCGCCCACGAGAGCGGAACCCTGGAGGCTGTCACCGCGTCCCGCGCCTCGGCGATCAGGGCCGGATCCGGGGCGGACCCGGGCACCGTGGCGGCGGCGGAGAACGCGCTGAGCAGTTCCCTGCGTTCGCTGTTCGCGGTCGCCGAGAACTACCCCGCGCTGCGCGCGCAGAAGGGGTTCCTGGCGCTGCAGGAGCAGCTGGCCGCCACTGAGGACAAACTCGAGTACGCCCGCCGCTACTACAACACCAGCGCCCGGGACTTCAACACCGCGATGCAGTCGTTCCCCAGGACCCTGCTCGCCTCGCCGTTCGGATTCCATGCGTTCGAGTTCTTCCAGACCGACGCCGCCGACAAGGAAAACCCGACTGTCGACTTCACCGCCGCCGCGCGGCCGTCGAGTGGCTGAGGCGGCGGGCCGTGTACGAGCAGATCGCCCGCAACAAGCGCCGCACGATCATCTACATCGGCCTGTTCTTCCTGGCCTGGCTGGGGATCGGGGCGATCGTCGGCGAGCTGTTCGCCGTCACGGCGTCGCAGCCGACAGCCGGCAGTGGCTCCGCAGTCGGTGACATCGTCTTCGGAGTCACCCTCGCGGCCTTCATCGCCGCCGCCGGCATCGCGTTCACGCTGCGGTCCGGCTCGCGGCTGGTCCTGTCGGTGGCCGGCGCCAAACCTGCCGACCGGAAGCAGTATGCGCAGCTTCACGGCCTGGTCGAGGCCCTCGCCCTTGGCGACGGCCTGCCGACGCCGGCCGTCTACGTGGTGGAGGATCCTTCGCCGAACGCGTTCGCCACCGGTATGAACCCGGGCCGGTCCGCGGTGACCGTCACCACCGGGCTGCTGGCGATGATGGACCGCGAGGAGCTCGAAGGCGTCCTTTCCCACGAGATGAGCCACATCAAGAACTACGACACGCGCCTGCTGCTGGTCGTCAGCACCCTGATCGGCTTGGCCGCACTGCTGGCCGGGCTCGTCTGGCGCAGCGCGTTCTTCATGCGGTCCCGCGGCCTCAACGGCGCCCAGCTGATGCTGCTGGTCTTCGCCGCCGGGGCGTTGCTGTCCGTCGTCGGCTTCGTCCTGGGCCCGGTGATCCGCCTGGCGCTGTCCCGGCGCCGGGAGTCCCTGGCCGACGCCAGCGGCGTGGAACTGTCCCGCAATCCGGCCGGACTGCTCAGCGCCCTGCGCAAACTGCAGGCCAACGACACCCCGCTGGCACACACCAACCACGCCACGGCGGCGATGTGCATCGACGACCCGCTTCAGCACCACGCCGGCCGGATGCATCGGCTGTTCGACACCCACCCGCCGATCGCCGACCGCATCGCCGCGCTGGAACGCATGACCCAGGGCCTGACGGTCTGAATCCGACCATGCCCGCCGGAACCACGGAATCAAAGGACATCACCATGAACCGCACCGTCGTCGTCGGCTACGACCACACCCCGTCCAGCGATCGGGCCCTGGCCGAAGCCGCCCGTGAGGCCGCCGCCCGCGGCACCGGACTGCGCATCGTCCACGCCTACCAGTGGCCGATCGCCGGCCAGCTGTCCGCACAGCCCGATCTCTCCCAGAAGGCGTGCCACGAGGCATCCGAGACCCTCCTGGAGGAGGCCGCCGGCCTCGTGCAGGCCGGCCACCCGGGGATGAGCGTCGAGACCCGGGCCGTCGCCGGTCACGCCGCCGCGGCCCTGGCCGAGGCCTGCCGCGACGCCGAACTCCTGGTCGTGGGCAACCGCGGCCGAGGCGGCTTCGACGGGCTGCTGGTCGGCTCGGTGTCCCTGCGCGCGCTCGCCGGCGTCACCTGCCCGGTCATCGTCATCCGCGGGGAGGACCGTCCCGCCCGTGACGCGGTACTCGAACCGGGCGGCGAGCCGCTGGTAGCCGTTGCGTACGGCCCACATGCCTTCCAGGTCGAGGACGACTGCCCCGACGTCGCTCTTGTGGATCAGGCCCGGCCAGTAGGCCTTCAGCGCCACCGGTGCGCCGACAGCCGCTGCCGCCTCCAGCGCCCCATGCTCGGAGGTGGCCAGGACGGTGCTCACGTGCGGGATGCCGTAGCAGCCGAGGAGGTCGGCAGTAGCGACGGCCGGCAACCAGCCGCCCTCGGGGTTGGCCTGCAAGAACTCGGCGACGAGCGCTGCGGCGTCGCCCGCGCGGATGTCCGGGAACGTCGGGACGCTGCCGGCCGGTCGACTGAGCCAGGCGCTGTAGTCGATGGCGTGGGCCAGGGCGCGGACGGCGTTCTCGGCATCGGCATAGGACGGGACGCCTCCAGTCGCCTGGCCGGGTCCGATGATCTGGACGGTGGCGGCCTGGTCGATCCGTACGGCCAGCAGCGGCTTGCCGTGACGGGTACCGGGCATCGTCAGCACCGGTCCGAGGTCGGTCAGCGCGGTCGGCGCCAGCAGCACCAGGACCGCATCGATCTCCTCGCTCGCCGCCAGATGTTCGAGGGCTGATCGCAGGACGGGCGCGGTCGCAGCGGAACTTCCCTGACAGCTGGGAAGCGCTCAGCCCGGCGCCGTCGTCGTCGGCTGTCGGCGCGGGCCTTCCGCCGCACCGGAAATCTCGGCCTTGACTCGTGCGGTCTCCAAATCCCGCTGGGTCTGGCGGCCCAGTCGCCGACGCTGTTGGTCGTGACTGTGGAGGACCTGTGCTGGCGGCTGGCGATGGATGCCTGGCGTGCGCGGCGACCCAGACTGTGGGAGTTGCGCTGGCGCGTTGCCTGGCGGGCTGAGCGCGAGGTGCTCGAGGCCAAGCAGCGACGTCTGGGCGCCATGGCGAATCAGGAACTGGCCGAACTCTGAACGCGCCGGGCCGGACAGGCTTGGGCCGCGACACCAACACCCGACGAACAGCCGCGACCGGCCATCAGCCGGCCCACGACCGCTCGCCAGCTGTTTTCTCTACCGACCCACGGTCCTAGCGTCGTACAGCTTGCGCGTTCCGGAGTTCGTCGGCCATGGCGTGTCGGCGTTCGGCGGGCAGCGGTCCACCGGGCGGTCGACGAGCGGCTGCGGCGGCCGGTGGCACTGAAGGTGTTCCGCCTCGACGCCGACGCCGCCACCAGTGCCGACCTGGCCCGGCGGTTCGTGGTCGAGGCGCGGCTGCTGGCCCGGCTGCACCACCCGGGCCTCGTGGAAATCTTCGACTACGGGTATGTCCCGCAGGGCCCTTACCTGGCGCTGGAGCTCATCTCCGGCCCCACGCTGCGCGGCCTCATCACCGCCGGTCCGCTGGCGTTCGCCGAGACGATGCGCATCGGCCGGGCCATGGCCGAGACCCTGGTCTACGTCCATGCCTCAGGAGTGGTTCACCGGGATGTGAAGCCGTCGAACATCCTGCTGGACGCCGACGGTCTTCCTCGCCTGATGGACTTCGGAGTGTCCCTGGCAGTGGATGCCGCCGGGACCACGGCGGTCGGGAACGTCGTGGGCACGGCTGCTTACCTGTCTCCCGAGCAGGTCCTCGGGGACCGCGCGGATGCCGCGGCGGACGTCTTCGCCCTGGGGCTGGTGCTCATCGAGTGCCTGACCGGCGAGCGTGAGTACCCGGGCGGCCCGGCGGAGTCGGCGGTGGCCCGGTTGCATCGCCTCCCGACGGTACCCCAGGGTCTGCCGCGCGGCGTGTCGCAGATCCTGGAGCAGATGACGGCGTGGGATCCGGCCGAGCGTCCGACCGCTGATCAGTGCGCGGCGGTCTTCGGCCGCCCCGGCGGCATGAACCGGATCCCGCCGCTACCGGAACCCGCGGCTCCTTTCGGCGCAGATCAGGAGACGATGTGGGTCTTTCGCGCCGTCGCGCGGTCTTCGTCCGGCAAGCGGCGATCCGGTCGGCGGCTGTCGGCGGCCCTGGCCGTAGCGGCCGTTCTGGCGGCGGTGGGGGTCGCGGTGATCGCGTTCGATCCCGGTGTCGGGAGCCAGGGCGTGCGGGCACCGGTCGGTGTGGCCCGTCCCCAGCCGGCGGCGGCCCCCGGCAGCGGGTCGACCGCCCCACCTGCGCCCCGGCAACCGTCCACCGCCCCGACGCCCGCACCAAGCAGCTCGCCACCGACCGTGATCTCTGCCGTCGTCCAGGCAGCGGCGGTACCGGCGGCTTCGGGGACGAAGACCAAGAAGCTCAAACACCACAGGCACGGCGGCGGCGGGCATGGCGACGGTAAGGACCGATGAGCGCACCGGCCAGGTCAGCGGTACAGTCCGCGGCCGAGCGCGACGGGCACGGAGGCCGTTTGACCCGGACGGGACGGGTATCGGAAGGCTGCCGACCGTCGCACCCCGCGCCGTCCGGATCAGGCGAGCAGAAGGAGTAGCCCACGTATGTAGGTCTGGGAACGGTAGTCTTGATCGTCATCGTCGTACTCGTCGTGATGGCTCTCCGGCGGCGCTGAAGCACGGGAGGCGAATGCCCGCGCCACCTGCGGCAACCGGCGGCCATCACGGAGATCCACGGCACCGGCCTGTAGTCGGGCCTTGCTGGGAGCAGTAGGCTGATAGCGTCACCCCGGACCCCGGCGGCGCCAGCATCCACGCCAAATCGCGGATCTGCTGCAACGGTTCGGGTGTCTTCGTGTGCGGGCCGGATTCGGTTCGGCTTCGCGGATGTGCCGGCGGCGCGGCGGATGAGGCGGTTCCCGTCGCATCGGAGTTCCCCATGGGCGTCATCGCCTGGATCGTGCTCGGACTGATCGTCGGCCTCATCGCCGACAAAGTCATGGGCAGCCCGCACGGCCCCATCATCACCACGCTCATCGGCATCGCCGGGGCGCTGCTCGGCGGCTGGATCGCCGACAAACTGTTCCACGTCAACAACATACGAGGCTTCTTCAACCTCTCCACCTGGGTCACCGCCCTGGCCGGGGCCGTCGTCCTGCTGGCCGTCGTCCAACTGGCCACCAACCGCGGCAGCCTGGGCACCTCCCGGCGGCGCGGCCTGCGCCACTGACCCGGCGCGGTGGTCGGCGAACGCCGGCGGGCGGGGACTACGGTGGTGACCGGCGACGTGGATCCGCGCAGCTCACAGGGAAGGCGGTGTCGGCGTGGTCAGCGACCGGATGGCGATAGTGCTGGCGTTGCTGGAGCGCACCTCGACACCGAACAGCACCGGCGGCGGGCTGTCGATGACGGCCTGCGCCGCGGCGGCGACCGCGCTGGGCGTCGACGGCCTGTGCGCAGTGGTGGGTACCGGAGCCGCCGGTACAGTGCTGGCCTTCGGCGCCCAGGCGGTCAGCGCCGAACTGGAGGACCTGCAATTCACGCTCGGACAGGGCCCGACCCTGGACGCCGCGGCCACGGGGGTTCCAGTGCTGGCGGCGGAACTGGCCTCGGCGGCGGCCCGCTGGCCGGCGTTCATCCCGGCGGCCCTTCAGCTGGGAGTGAACGCGGTCTTCGTGTTCCCGCTGCGGATCGGGGCGATCAGCCTGGGCACGCTCACCGCCCACCGCGCCGCCGCCGGCCCGCTTCCCGCCGCCCAGGTCACCGACGCCCTGGCGCTGGCCGACGCAGTCACCCTCACCGTGCTGCACAGCCAGTCCGACACCGGCCTGGACGGGCAGCCGGGCCCGGGGTGGGCCGCGCCTGCGACCTACCGCGCCGAGGTTCACCAGGCCACCGGCATGGTCAGCGTCCAACTCGGGGTCTCGTTGGCCGAGGCCCTGGTACGGCTGCGGGCCTTCGCCTTCGGGCGGGATCTGCTGCTGGCCGACGTCGCCGCCGACGTGGTGGCCCGCCGACTGCGCTTCGACGAGGAGGACCGGTGAGGACCACCTGCGTGGGGCGGGGTCCGGGACCGGAAAACAGGGCTACCTTTGAGACATGCCCGTGACCCGTGAACGGCAGCTCGTCGAGACGTTCGTCGAGGTGGCCGACACCCTGGTCGACGACTTCGACGTCATCGACTTCCTGCATGTGCTCGCCGAGCGGTGCGTGCAGCTGCTGGACGTCGAAGCCGCCGGGCTCATGCTCATCGACCAGCGCGGCAACCTGCACGCTGCCGCGGCCTCCGCCGAGAACGCCCGGCTGCTGGAGCTGTTCGAGCTGCAGTCCGATGCCGGGCCCTGCATCGACTGCTGCCGCACCGGCACGCCGGTGGTCAACGCCGACCTCACCGCCAACGCCGCGCGCTGGCCCCGCTTCGCCGAGGCCGCCCAAGCCTCCGGGTTCGTCGCCGTCCACGCCCTGCCGCTGCGCCTGCGCGAGACGGTCATCGGCGCGCTGAACCTGTTCGCCGCCGACAGCCGGATACTGACCGACGACGACGTACGCGTCGGCCAGGCACTGGCGGACGTGGCGACCATGAGCATCCTGTCCCAGCGCAGCCTCCACCAGGCCGAACTCCTGGCCGCCCAGCTCCAGGCCGCCCTGACCAGCCGCATCATGATCGAACAGGCCAAGGGCGTGCTGTCCGAACGCCGTCGCATCAGCGTCGACGAGGCGTTCACCCTGCTGCGCGACCACGCCCGCAACCACAACCTGCGGCTGTCGGACCTGGCCAGAGACGTCGCCGACGGCTCCTCGACAGCCACGGACCTGCTACGCGGCACCGAAGACCGCCTTTCCTAGCGGCGGCGTAGCGCCTTGCACTTCGGCCTGCCGCCTTGGCGGCTGGTGCTGCTGGTCACCGGCCTGTTCCCGGTGGTGCGCGCCGGAGTCGACCACGGGCCTCCAACGTCGCCGGCCACGAGGCTGCGGCGGAAGTGCTGCGCCGCCCGCAACCTCCGGATCAGCGCGAAAGGCCTCGCCCCGGTCGGCGTGATCGACATACCGCCGCTCCTGGCGGCGGCGACGCCGGCACTGCTGGTCGCCTAGTCCGGCCGGGCCCGCGCGGGCGGCCAGGTGAACAATGCGCGCCGAGCCTCCGGTCCGTTACGGTTCGGGGCGAACCGCGCTACTCTGACCATAGTTCTGTGACGCCCCAGTCCCCGGCGCCGTGGTTATCCGGCGCGGTCTGTAACAGGTGAAAGGCCCGGCCAGGAATCCAGCCGCCGCCCTGTCACCGAGCAGTCAGCACCCTCATTCGCGAAAGCGCAGGGCGCACCCATGGACACCAACCCACGCGGCGAAGACCGGGACCACGCGGTCGGCCGCCGGCTGGCATCCCGCGTCACCGATCCCCGGCCGCCCCCGCCGGACCCCGCCGATCACGCCGTGCACGACGCCGAGCAGATCGTGGGCGACGCCTGGATCCAGGTGCTGGTGACACACCGCGACCAGACAAACGCTGCACTGGTTGCGGCGACAGCACGCTGCGATGGGACCCGGCGCCAGCTGGCGCAGACCCTGGCGGAGCGCGCACCGCACCCGATCGCCGCCGCCCACACCGCCTTGGAGGAGGCCCTGGCCGCGCAACGGACCGCCGCCCGGTCCTACGAGCAGGCCCACGAAGGCCTTGTGCTGGAGCTGGACCTACTGGCCTGGCGAAACATTCAGCACCGGGTCGAGGAGTGCATCGCCCGCAACGGCGAGCCGACGACACCGGCCGCCCGAACCGAGCCACCGCCAGCGGTCCGGGAACCGTCCGTGCCGGTGCTGTCGCGACTGTCCCACCGGCTCCTGCCCTGGTGCCTCTACCTCGTGGTGAGTTATGCCGCCGGCGGGTGGTCACCGTGACCGCCACCGCATTCCTGAACCGGCACGACACCGGCACCGGCACCGGCACCGCACCAAGAAGCCGCGGATGCCGGTGAGTCTGCGACCGGTCTTCGAGGACTTCGCCGGTCTGGTCGAGGCCTGCGAGGTGTTCATGGACGAGGTCGACGGCCGCAGGCACCGCGAGACCCGGCGGATCCCGGGCTGCAGGAGTCTCCCACTCACGGCTCTGCACGCTGCCCGATCTGACGGCGCTGCGCCAGCTGCAGCACGGGACCGGGCCCGCGGTCGACGCCAGCGTCGGCGAGGCCGCTCCTGGTCCGGCTGGCGGCCTACCTGAGGAAGTGGGCAGTACGGCGTGATCGCAAGCGTGTGGAAACCACCCGGTAGTCGCTCACGCGCCGTCGGAGGCCAGGAATCGTTTCCACCGGCTGGTGTCGCGTAGTGCGCCGGGGATGCCGTTGGCCAGGTAGGCGCTCAGTGCGGTGCCGAGGTCGGCCAGCAGCGGGCCGATGGTTGGGCTGTCCTGGGCGCCGGGCACCGGGGCGGCCAGCAGTCGCGCGGCGGCCTCGGCGAGGTCCGGGCCGGCTGTCCCGGCCAGCGCGGTCGCGGCGTCGGCGGCCGGCCCGATGAGATGTGCGGCGGTGCGCGGGTTGCGCACCTGGGAGGTGGAGATGTGCGCGACCAGGGCGCCGAGGGCTTGGCGCAGCGGTCGTTCGCTCGGTCCCGACTGCGGGGGCCACCGGCGGCGGGCGGCCTGCCTGGTGACCCGCCAGGCTCCGGCCAGCTGCGGGTAGCCGGCGCCCAGGTTGCCGGCCCGCTGTGCGGCGTCCTGCTCGAAGCCTTCCAGGAGGGCGCAGGTCACGCCGACGGCGTGGAGCAGTGCCAGGTGGATGCTGCGCTGTTCGTCCGGGTCCAGGGCGGAGATGTCCGGGCCCGGCGGGCGGGAATCCTCGTCGCGGTCGGCCAGACGCCAGGCCGTCTGCCACACGTGGGACAGCAGGGCGCCGCGGAGTTCGGCGAGCTCCGCCGGGGTCGGCGGCCGGTAGGCGAATGCCGTGTCCGCAACCGTGGTTTGCGCTGCCCGGGGGCCGAGGGCCGGCTTCGGCCCGCGGCCCGGCGCCTGCGCCGTCGGCGTCGGCGGTCCGGCCGGGCCCGGGGTCATCCCCGGCCGTCCCGTCGGAGTTCGGTGTTGAGGCGTTGGGCCTCTTCGAGTTGGTCTTCCAGGATGATGATGCGGCAGGCGGCGTCGATGGGGGTTCCGGCGTCGACCATCTCGCGGGCGCGGGCGGCCAGGCGCAGCTGGTAGCGCGAATAGCGGCGGTGGCCGCCGTCGGAGCGCAGCGGCACGATCAGCTTGGCCTCGCCCAGGGCGCGCAGGAACGCGGGGGTGCTGCCGATCATCTCGGCGGCCCGGCCCATGGTGTAGGCCGGGTAGTCGTCGTCGTCCAGCCGGTCGGCCGGGGTGGAGCGGGTACTGCCTGTCACATGCACCTCTTGTAAGTCTGCTCTGCGGCAGAACGCGAGGAGGGGCCCGGTGCCGTACGGCACCGGGCCCTGGGGGATATCAACACCATCTACCTGCCGGCGAAACGCGCCGGTCTACTTTTCCGCGTGACCGCCTGAGTTTCGGCGGGTGCGCGGGGATCTCGGACTGCTGACCGGGGACCACCTTCCCATCCGGGGTCTGACCATCCCACCCGGACCAAAGCGCTGTCCGGGCGATCCTGATGGTGTTCGCTCCTCTTCTCTTCGTGTCCTGCCAAACGGGTACTGCATCTTCACCTGCGGTACTGCTGACTGCACTTGCGGTACTTCCCGGCAGCCCCGGGCCTCATCGGCCCGGCCGTCGGCCCCGGCGCCCACCAGCACTGCCGGCCCCGGAACCCCATTGCCGTCCTGCCACTGCTCTCACGCCAGTTCGTGTCTGCCGCGCCTGTTCACTGCTGTGGTTACGACAGGAACACTACCCACAAGGCATCCTGATGTCTACTCCAGTCGCTACAGATTTTCGCTAGCGGTTGCCTGAGGTGCGCTGGAGCGGGTTCTGCGCATGCCGCCTGCCGGGGATCGCCGCCTGCCGCATCTGGCCTGAGCAGGCGTGATGAGGGCGTCCTGAGCTCCTGTGCGCGGCCGGGCCGTTCCGGGATCCGCGGGGACGGTCGGCCGGTTCGGGTCGGCCGATCGGGTGACATGTCGCCGGTGTGCCTGGGCGCGATGGCAGACGGCGGTCGCCTGTCAGATGGTCGCGGCGTGCCGGGCCGGTGTTCGTGCCCGGATTCGTCGTCGGCGCTCGGCCCCGGCGCCGTTGTCGGGCGACGCGAGGGCGGCTCCTGATCGAAACCGGCCCCGTGATCTCCCGCGAGTGGTACGGTCGCAGTTGTTGCAGTTGTGGTTCCCATGAACTTGTGTGCGCCTGTCGGTTGTAGCCGACAGGCGCATCTTAGTTTTCCCGGTGCGGTTTCCGGGGTGGTCGTCATCGCGGCGGCGCGAAGCGCGCGCAGTGCGGGTTTCGGCACGGCCCCCACCAAGGAGATGCACAGATGGCTGTCGGCACCGTTAAGTGGTTCAAGGCAGAGAAGGGTTTCGGTTTCATCGAGCAGGACGGCGGCGGCCCCGACGTGTTCGCCCACTTCTCGAACATCAGCGCCGAGGGCTTCGGCGAGCTGACCGAGGGCCAGCGGGTCGAGTTCGAGGTCGCGCACAGCGCCAAGGGCCCGCACGCCGAGAACATCCGCCCGATCTGAACTCCCCGCGGTTTTCTGCGCGAAGACCTTGTCTGTTGGGCCCGGCAAAGCAGGAATCCCTCCGGGGTTCATCGGGCCCTGCATATCAGGGTTCGCCGACTGCGCGGGCGGCGGCCCCCGCCGCGGGCCGTGTTCCGGTTCTCGCCGGCCGAACTGTCCTGCTGAAGTTCTCGCTGGTGAGCGCAGGCTGTGCCGTGTGGCTGGCGCGCCCCGGGCGGCCGGGGCGGCTGTGTTGGACGCGGCGGCGGTTGCCATACCCTTCCGGCGGCACAAGGCCCCACGCACGGCTGGCGCGACCCCCTTCGATGCACCTTCCACTACGGAGGAGACGGTCATGGGCTACATCAGTGCCGGCGCGAAGCGCTGCGTGCTCACGGTGTGCGCCGGCGGGCTCGTGCGGTGAGGTTCCTGTTGCTGGAGGCCGAGGACGTCGCCTGGTTCCGCGACGACCTGTCCGGTGCCCGTGGTGCCGCGGCGCGGCTGGCCGGGCGCGTCGGGCTGGACGGGCACCGGGTCGGCCAGGTCGCGCTGGCGGTGTCGGAGGCCGCGTCCAACCTGGCCAAGCACGCCGTCGCCGGGGCGATCGTGCTGCGGGTGGTGCGGACCGCGCAGCACGCCGGGGTCGAGTTCCTGGCCGTGGACAGCGGGCCGGGGATGGCGGACGTGGCCGCGGCGATGCGCGACGGCCGCTCGACGGCCGGAACCCTGGGCATTGGCCTGGGTGCGATTGTCCGCTCGGCCGACGTCTTCGATCTGCACTCCGCTGTCGGGCACGGGACGGTGATGCTGGCCCGGTTCTGGGCTCGGGACGCGGCCGGCCGGCCGGTTCCCGGCCACGATCTGCCGCAGGCCGTGGTGGAGGGGGTGACCCGGCCCATCAGCGGGGCGCTGGAGTGCGGGGATGGCTGGGCGGCGCGCCTGGACGACGGCACGCCGGCGCCCGGGCAAGGGGCGGCGGTGTTGGTGATGCTCTGCGACGGGCTCGGTCACGGCCCTTTGGCGCAGATGGCGTCCCGGGCCGGGCTCCGCGCCTTCCGCACCGGCCGCGGCCGGTCGCCGGAGGAGGTTGTCCAGGAGGTCCACCAGGGGCTGGCCGGGACGCGGGGCGCCGCGGTGGCCGTGGCCCGCGTCGAGCCGCAGGCCGCGCGGGTGCTGTTCTGCGGCGTGGGCGACATCACCGCCGCGATCGTGACACCTGCGTCCAAGACCGGTCTGCCGGCGCAGCCCGGGATCGCCGGACGCCGGATGCCCACCCTGCGCACCGTGACCCAGCGGCTGCCGGCCGGCAGCGCACTGGTCCTGCACTCCGACGGCCTGACCGGGCGGTGGGGCCCGGACACCCTTCCCGGGATCCTCGGACACTCCCCGGCCGTGATCGCCGGCCACCTGCTGCGCAGCGCCGGCAAGTACCACGACGACGCCTGCGCCGTTGTGGCCACCGGACCCTGGTAGGGGCAGGACCCCAGTCCGCACCGGGCTCGCCGACCTGCCGTCGGCCGGTCATGGCGGCAGACGGGGGCGGCGCGCCCGATCGCGGCGCCGCCCACCGGCACGGCAGGCACACTGCGCCAGTCCCGGACTTGCCGAGAAGCGATACCTCACCACGTCAGCGACGTAGCCTTCGAGAAAGACAGCAGGTTGACAGCCATGGACCCCAGCACCGACACCGCACCCCCCGCAGCGCCGGGGACCGATCCCGTGAACAGCACCGCCGATCACCCGGCATCCTCCGCCCGACAGCTCAGCACCGAGGACCGCACCGTGCTCGGCGAGATCGCCGCCGTCATGCTGCACCCCACGCTGCCGCCGCAGGCCACGATGCGCCTGCAACTGACCTACGGCCGCGACCAGAGCCCGCCGCTGGTCGAGCACTTCAACGCCGGGGAGTACCTCGGGGAGCTGTTGGGCGTCGGGGCGGCGGCGATACTGGCCCGCGGCTGGCAGGTCGGCGACGCTCTGAACGACGACGACCTCGCCGAGATCGCCTCGGCCGTCAACGACACCTGCACCGGGCTGCTGGCCCACGACCTGCACCTGGCCCAGGACACCGCCCCGCGCGAACTCGACCCGCGGTTCCTGACCCGGGCCAACATGCTGGCCTCCGGACAGTTCGCCGCCGTCCTGCGCGACCAGGCCGCCTGGGCGCTCCAGTCCGCCGCCGCGTACCTGCGGACCACAGTCGATGACACGCAGCTCGCCCCCGGGCAGTGGGCCGCCGCCGCGGTCGACAACCGACGCGCCGCCGGCCGCCACGGCGCGCCCCTGCCGGGCTGACCGCAGTCCCGCACGCCCGCAATGTAGATCGCGGGGACGGCCGTACCCGCGGCATCGGCATCAGCGGGCCGCCGGGTCCGCCCTGTGACGCAGGGCTGGGGCCCGGGGCCCGGGCCTGCCGACGGGTCGCCCGGGGAGCGTCCTGGCACGGCCTTCGGGGTGCGTGGTCCGATCCGGTGCCCTGCGGCCCGGTCAGGGACGTCGCCGGCCGAGGGGCGCCTACGCCGCCGCGGTCCGGATGGCCATCGCGCGCAGCGCGTCGGCCAGGAACTCGGCCAGATCCGATGTCCGGGCCTCCAGCCGGCCCGGACGCCCGTCCACGTCCTGGGCGTGGCCCAGCAGGATCCTCTCCCGCTGTTCCCCGGCGGTCCAGACCGTCATCGGCCCGTGCTCGGCGACGCCCGGGGGCGGCTGGACCAGTCCGGCGGCCAGCAGGTCCAGCCCGAACCTCCAGAACACCTGCTCGCCGTCCCGGCGGAACCCGACCCGGACCGACCACGGTGCGGCGGCGGCCCAGTGCAGGTCGGCCAGGACCGGGACGGGCGGGACGCCCGTCCGGGCCGTCTGGACGTGCGCCATCTGCACCTGCCGCTCGATCACTGCTGCGCGCATACGGCGCTACACCCCTCCTGCCGTCCGGCGTGATACCGGCACTCCCACGCCACGCCCCTCCCGAGCCCCCGATGGTCGCCTGGACCCCGATGCGGTCCGGGACCATCAGACGATCAGCGCGCCGGCCGAGCCCCTGCTGTGCGGCGCAGGCGTGGAAGGGCCCGGTGCCTTGCGGCACCGGGCCCACGGGGGTTCAACACCATCTACCTACCGGCGAAACGCGCCGGCCTACTTTTCCGCACGGCCGCCTCGGGGGGGATAAGGCGGGGCTGCGGGGATCTCGGAGGTGTGACCGGAAATCACCTTCCCATCCGGGGACCGACCTGCCCACCCGGGCTTCACCTGCGCCCGGGCGATCCTGATGGTGTTC
>NZ_BAAAQN010000052.1:0-94460 GCF_039531695.1 Catenulispora yoronensis | reverse complement strand
GCGACCCTTTGGGTGCCGTGCCCTGGCTGATGCGAGCCTTGACACCGCCTGGGCGGCGCGATTGGCTGCGCCCGCCGAAGCGACGGAAAGACCGGAACCGAAGACCTAACTTTGGGGCAAAGCAAAAAGCGGGGCGGCTGGTTGCGATGACCACCGGTCCTGCTGGCCGCCGCCGGTCCCGAGGGTGATCGGGCGACTCGTCGCGATGCCGATCAGTTCTACTAGCCGCCGCCGGTTATGTTCAAGGTTTGGCTGCGGTTGTTGCTGCTGCTTGGTCTGGCCGTTGCTTTGTCGCGTCGTCGGTTGGTCGCGTCCGGGTCAGCCCGGCCCTCGTCGGCAATCTTCTTAGTTCAGCAGCCCCGCGCCCGCGCTCATCGCAAAGTCGACCGGTTCTGTTGGCCGCCGGTTGAACAGGCACCCGTCGCAGTGTCCGATGCCGCGCCGCCCTTAACCTCCCTCGCCACACCTCACCCCCACCCCTCGCCGCTCCCCGCCCGCACCTCACCGCCTCCATTCGCCCCGCTCCCCAGCTCGATCTCATAAGCCAGGCTCAGCTCCGCCAAGCGTCGCGGGTCGGACAGCGTCCGCCCCGTCCGCTCCTCAAGCCTCCGCAAGCGGTACCGCACCGTGTTCGGGTGCACATACAGCTGCTTCGCTGTCGCTTCGGTCGAGCCGGCGTTGTCGAGCCAGGCGCCGAAGGTGGCGAGGAGGGTGCTGCGGTCGGTGGGGGGGAGGTCTTCGAGGCCTGCGAAGACGCCTCGGGCGATGCGGGGCATGATTTCGAGGTCGATGGCGGCGGCGCTGGTGAGGGGGTCTTGGCCGAAGACCACTACTTGGTGGCGGGCGAAGGAGCCTCGGAGGGCGATGCGGGCCAGGCGGAGGGCTTGGGCTGTGGCTTTGAGGTCGTCGTAGGGGGGGGCTGACGCCTACGTGGCTGTCGTCTGAGGTGAGGGCTGTGACCAGTCCGTTCAGGTGGTGGGGGCGGGGCAGGCTCGCCACGCCTACCTCCATGTCGTGCATCAGGCGCCAGGCGGAGTCGATGCCGAGGTCGGCGAGGGCGTTCTCGATTTCGGGGAGGGCGTGGTGGCCGAGGTCGGGGACGTGGGCGGCGATCACCACGTAGGTTCCGGTGTGGGGGAGGCGGAGGAGGTCGGCTGCTTCCCACAGGGTGGTGGAGTCCAGGGTTCCTTCGAGGAGGGCCTGGACCAGGACCGAGCGGCGTTGTTCCTCGCTGCGGATCTGGTTGCGCATCTGGTCGCGGTAGGCGCGCATCATGGCGTGCATGGTGCGGTCGTAGGCCTTGACCAGGTAGGCGGCGGCGGCCATGGTGGCGGGGCCGCCGGTGCCGTCCTGGCCGGAGAGGTCGCTGAGGCGGTCCCATTGCTCCTGGAAGCCGATGTTGTAGGCGTCCATCAGGGCGGACAGGGGGATGCCGGCGCGGGCGCGGGCCTGGCCGTTGGCGGAGGAGATGGTGGTCTCGGTGGGGCGGCTGGTGCCGACCGAGCCCCAGATGGCCTTGATCTGCAGGTGCACGACGTGGAAGACCTCGTCGGGTTCGACCAGGCCGGTCTGGTACTCCGCCACGGTGCGGAAGATGGTCTCCTGCGCGGAGCGGGCGATCGACTCGCTGTCGGCGAGTATCAGGCCGGCGAGCTTGGCGACGTCTTGGGCGATTCCGGCGTCGTCGGAGCCTTCCATGGGAACTCATTGTATTCGAGTGCTCACGCCCTGGCGAAGGAACCGGGCGATGGTGCGTCGCGGCGCGCCGGAGGGAACGCAACGTGATGTGAGGTGCGTCTGTATGGGGGGTGAACACAGTGGCATCGGCTGGGGAAAACGGGAGGTCGGTGCCGTTCGGGCGAAATGCGGTCCGGCGCGGTGGCGGGCCCGTATGTCAAGCTGTAGCCAGCGATACGAATCGATGGGACGGTGTGGCCTTGCGTGGGCGTGGACGTGGGACGGACCCGCAGTGGATCACCCAGGAGTTCGCGAGGGCCGAGGACCTCGCGGCCGCCGGGCAGATGGAGCGGGCCCGCGATCGGTACGCCAAGTTGGCGCGGCGGTTGGCGGCGGCTCCTGAGGACGTCGCGCACTATCGCGGGCTGGCGTTGCTCGGCGAGGCCGAGACGATTCTGGCGATGGGCGTCTTCACCGACGCCATGGTCCGCTTCCGGGAGGCCTACCCGCTGCTGACCGAGCCGTTCCGGCAGCTGCCGCGCTGGCTGGTGCGGCAGTTCGCCGAGGAGCGGCTGCGGGTGGAGGACGGCGACCTGCGGCCGGTGACCGATTTCCTGCAGGCCCTGACCTACGGCGTGGAGGCCGGGGACGAGGACACCGCCGTCCGGACCATCGTGTGGCTCCAGGAACGGTGTCTGACCGGCCCCAACGCCCAGCGGGAGGCCACCGCGCGGGCCGCGCTGGCGGCGCTGCCCGGGGTGGACTGGCCGGTGCTGGCGCTGACCACCATGCTCCGGCGCGACGGCCGGGTGAAGGAGGCCGAGGACCTGCTCGCCGAGTGGGTGCCCGGCGGCAGCGGCGAACTGTGGTTCCGATGGGGTGTCCAGCTCAGCACACTGCGCCGCTACGACCAGGCGATCTCAGCCTACGACGAGGCCGAGCGCCGGGGGACGGGCCAGGGCTCGCCCTGGTCGCGCGGTCCGTGGCTGCGCCCCGAGGCGATGCTGTTCCGCGGCCTCGCGCACCAGCAGATGGGCCGCACCGGCCATGCCGAGCAGGATCTGCGGGCCGCGTCCGCGGTGGCGCCCCAGGATCCGCGCGTGCACTACTCGCTGGGCCGGCTGTCGGTGCAGCTCGGCGCCGACTACCAGGCCTGGGGCCACTTCACGACCGCGCTGGCGGTGGAGAACGCCTTCGCCCCGGCGCGGCTCGGGCTGGCGCTGCTGCGCGAGCAGTCCGGGCGGCCGGCCGAGGCCATCGCCCACTACCAGGCGGCGCTGCGGCACGACGGCAGTTCCCGGGCCGCGCGCATCCGGCTCGGCGCGGTGCTGCTGGCCGCCGGCCGGCGGGACGAGGCGGAGGAGCTGCTCCATCCGGAGGCCGAGGAATCCTCCTACTGGGGAGGAATGGCCTCGTTCCACTACGGACTGGCGCAGCTGCGGGCGAACGACCCGGCCGGCGCGCTGACGACGTGGGAGAAGCTCCGGACCGGTGAGCTGCGCGACTGGATCGCGGTGGCCCGGGACCGGGAGGCCCGCAAGCGGCTGGGCACCAACCCCACCGCGGCCCGCCTCCAGCTGCAACTGGCGCTGCTGGACGCCCCCGAGATCGTCGAGCGGCGGGTGGCGCTGCGCGAGGCCGCGCTGCGGGAGGCGGCGTGGATGCTGCTGGCCGGGCGGGAGCTGCCCGAGCAGCGCGAGAAGGCGGCGGTGGCGCTGGACCTGGCGGCCTCGCTGCCCGTCGAGGACGGCGTGGACGGCAGGGACGGCGTGGACGTGCACCGGGCCCGCCAGAACCGGCTGCGCGGCCTGGTGGACCTGGCCGGCGGCGCGACCGGGACCCTGCCGGACTTCCTCGACGCCGCCGGGACCGTGCGCGACCGGAGCCACCTGGCCGTGGCCGCCGTCGTCGACGGCCGGGTCGGGCAGGCGCTGGCGCTGCTCGTGGACCTGCCCGCCGACCCCGGCTGCGATCCGGAGATCGCCCGGGTGCGGGCCCTGGTCGCCGAGCGGACCGGGGACTGGGGCGAGGCGGTGCTGTGGTACCAACGGTTCCTCGACAACGACGTGGTCTCCTATACGAGCGGGGAATCGGCGGACACGGAGGACGCCGATTCCCTCTCCGACGCGGCCGACGGCGACCCCTCGGACGTCGACGACGCCGAGAGCACCCTGACACTGGACGTCAACGAGATCGCGCTGGCCGGGGAGCGCGCGGCGGCGAAGAAGGCCGCGGAGGCGGCCGCCGCCGAGGAGCCCGGGCCGCTGTGCGGGACCGCCGTGGACGTCGAGTGCTCCCGGGAAGCGAGCGCCACCTGCGCCGGCTGCGGCCGCGAAGGCTGCGACGAGCACCTGTACCGGCCGACCGAGACCCACTCCCACCGGTGCCTGCGCTGCGTCGAGTCGGCCCTGCACGCCGTCCTCTACGCGGCGCGCCGCGCCGGCATGCCGGGCGAGGCGGAGCGGACCATCGGCACGTGGGCGGCCGCGCTGGAGAGCACTCATCTCAAGGCCCGCCTGCGCCGCCAGCTCGCCCTGCTCCGCGCCGAGTCCGGCGACCTGGACGGCGCGCTGGAACGCCTGCCCGCCGACGCCGAGGCCGAGCGCGTCGGCCTGCTCATCCGGCGCGCCGCCGAGGCGATCCGCCGGGGCGAGCCGTACCTGGCGCTCGGCGACCTGCGCGAAGCCCTGCGCGTCCAGCCCGACCAGCCGCAGGCCAAAGCCGCGCTGGAGGCGCTGGCCGAGTACGAGGCGCGTCAGCATGCCGAGGAGCAGCGCAACCGCGAGGCCTTCGACAGCTACCTGGTCCTGGTCCGCGCCGAACCCACGAACCCCCGGCTGCTGCACGCGCTGGGCCTGGCCGCCTACCGCCTGGCCCGCGTCAGCCGGAGCCGGGAGCACTGGCTGTGGGCCGTCGGCTGCCTGGTCTCGGCGCTCCACGCGCCGGACTTCCGGCCGCGGGCGACCGGCGCGACGCCGGAGGCGCTGGAGTCCGGGCAGGAGCGGTTCGACGCCGACCGCGACGCCCTGATGGCGGAGCTGCGGGACGCGCTGCGCGTCGTCGACGAGGCCAACGGGCGCGGCGGGGACGAGGTCGATGCTTGGACCGTGCGCCTCGGCATGGACGTCTTCGCCTGCCGGATCAACCCGATCCTCAGCCCGACGCTGGACGCGCTGCTGCGGGAGCAGCCGGAGACGCCGGCGATCCGGGAGTGGCGCGACCTGACCGATACGCAGCGCGCCATGGAGCTGGCGGCGATGGCGGAGTCGGCCGAGGCCGGAAGCGCCGGCGGTGTCGGCGGTATCGGTGGCGTCGGCGGTGTCGGCGACGGGGCCGCGGCGGAGAACTGGACCGCCGCGTTCTACGGCGCGCTGGGGCCGCAGCACTTCCTCTACGAGGACGGCCGGTACGAGGCGGCGATAGCCGGGCTGGACACCGTGCCCGAGGACGAGCGCGACCAGGAATGGACCGCTCTATTGCGCAAGACGCTCGTGATGCGGGGCATGGAGCTGCATCTCGACGAGCACTGGGCCGATGCCCTGGAGTGCATTGCGCGCGCGGCATCGCTGACCCCTGATGTGGCGCCCGAGGCCGAGCTGGTCGAGATCGCCGTCGAGTCGGGACTGAACGCGGCGCACGCGGTGCTGGGCCGGCCGATCCGCGGGGGCGCGGAGCCGGAGTCGGATCTGGATTCGGAGCCGGATTCGGACGTCGAGGCGCGGACCGTCGAGCTCAAGGACGGCGGCGACGCGAACGCTGAGACGATCGTGACCACGGTGGGCGACGTCAACGCCATGACCGTGGTCACCGGGGCGGTCGGCGACGCCCACGCGCAGACGGCCGAGATCAAGCTGTCCGTTCCTTTGCCGGGCGCCGTGCCGGGGGCCGATGCGATGACCGAGCCGCTGACGGTGCCGATCCCGGTGCCGACCCCGACCCCGGCGCCGCTGACCGTGCCGATCCCGGCGCCCGGGACCGACGACTGGCAGTCCGTCATCACCATCCTCGAACGCGCCCTCACCGTCGCGCCCGACACCACCAGCCTGCGCGCCGACCTCGGGGTGGCCCACACCCGGAAGGCCGCCGAGCTGCGGGTGGTGGAGAAGGACCACGTGCTGGCGCTCTCGCACGTCCGGCGGGCCCTGGACCTGATGCCGGACGAGCCGGAGGCGTTCGCCCTGCTGGAGGTCGTGCTCGCCGAGCGCGCCGGCTCGCTGACCCGGCCGGGCCCCGACGGGGACCTGCTGGAGGCGGTGCAGTGGTGGCAGGAGCTCAATGAGATGGACCCCAAGCCGCAGTACCAGACCGGCCTGTCCCAGGCGCTGGCGCTGCTCTCGTGCTCGGCGGCGGTGGCCAACCGGCGCCCGCTGGCTCTGGACCGGATGGCGTGGGCGCTGCTGGCCGACCCGGAGTGGACCGGCGGCGACGCCGCGGTCGCCGCGCCGTACCAGATCGCCGGCCACCTGGTGGCCCAGGCGATGGACGACCAGTACCCCAAGCCCTTCCACGACCGCGCCCACCGGCTCCGCACCGCGCTGAGCTACCGCGACACGCCCGAACTGCGGGCCTTGATGATCGCGCTGTGGCGGAACGAGGCCACATTCCAGTACGAGACGCGGCATTATGGACTGTGCGCGGCGCTGCTGGAGGAGGCGCAGCAACTGGCCGAGGACCCGAACGCCACCCTCAACCTGGGTCCCAAGCCGGGCACCGACCCCGACGGCCTGCAGCAGCCCTTCCACTGGCACCTCTACCCCAAGGCCCGCAGCCTGATCAAACGGACCGTCGACCACTTCCCCGACGACGATGAGCTGCGGGAGCTGCATGCCCGCAGCACCAAGAACGAAGACCCCGCGAGCTCCTGATGCCGGTGAACGAAGCCACGACGCATACTGTCCTGTCCGAACTCGAGGCGACGAGGCCCGAGGAGAAGAACCGCCCGGCGCCCGCCGGCGGCGATGGGGAGGTGAAGGCCGCGGTGAGCGATGCCGAGGCCGCGAACGCCGCGGACGACGTGGTGAGCGCGGATGCGGACGCCGAGGCGATGACGGTCGCGCTTCCGGGACCTGAGGCGATCGACGACGAGCCCGACGACCAGGCCGAAGACGACGCGGAGATCGCCGGTGCGGAGGCCGAGCCGATATCCGCGGAGTCCGACGAGCCCGACAAGCCTGATGAGTTGGGTGAGTCCGACGAGCCGGATGACGGCTGGGACATGGTCGAGGTCGCGCCGATCGCCGACGCCGCGGAGACTGCTGGTAGCGCATCGGCCCTGAGCAATTCGCTACTGAGCGACTCGGCCCCGAACGGCTCGGCCCCGCGCGACTCAGTACTGAGCACATCGGCCCCAAACGACTCGTCCCAGACCGGTTTGGCATCGACCAACTCGGAACAGACCGGTTCGATGCAGAGCGACTCGGCACCGACCACCCGCATACCGAACCTCGGCGCCGGCGCCGCCGCGCCGACGATAGCGATGCCGTTGGTACGAGCCGAGGACCTGGAGCAGACGCCGCCGCCCTTGGCCGATCCTCAGGACTCGGCGCTGACCAGGCCGATGCCGCTCATGCGCGCCGACGATGTGGCGCTGACCAAGCTGTTGCCGCCAGTGCCCGCCGCCGACCCCGTCGCGGGGACCGTCCCGATACCGAACCTCGGTGCCGAGGGCACCGATGTCATCGCCAATGCCGTGCGCGATGCCGCCGCGAGCGCGATGACAATGCAGATGCCTGCGTTAACCGCGGACGCCGCCCCCATTGAGGCGCCGACCGAGCCCTTGCCGGTCCTCCGTGAGGAGCCCATCACGGACCTGGCCCTCGAAGGCGACTCCGAAGGCGACTCCGAAGAGGACTCCGACAACCACCCCGACAACGACCCCGACGAGGACTCCGAAGAGGACCCGCGCCCGGGTCCCACCACCGACCTCGTCAAGCCGTCCGTCCTCGCCGAGGCCGCGACCGTCACCTTCCGCCGCATGACCTCCACCGAGATCGTGCTGCCGGAGACCGTGGCCGAGGTCGTCGCCGTCGTCGACGCCGCCTCGAAGGCGATCGCCGCCGCCGAGGACGCCGCCCGGCAGGTCGCCGCCGCGCACGCGGCCGCGCCGGCCGAGGTGGTGCCGCCGCCGGTGCTGGACCTTCGCGAGCCCGCGCAGCCGGCGCCGGTGGACGGGGTGCTGGATCTGCTCGCGCCGGTTCTGGAACGGCCGCTGCTGGTGGTCGAGCAGCCCGAACTGCCCTCCGCGCCGGACCTCATGGCGCTGCACCGGGCGGAGTTCGAGCGGGACTTCGCCGAGCCGCCGCTCGTCGCGGCCGGTGACGAGCCGCCGATCCCCGCGCGGTTCGGGCCCGGGCTGGCGGTGCTGCCGCACATCGAGTTCCCGGTGTGAGTGCCGGACCGGTTCCCGACGTGAAGTGAGCGCCGGACCGGCCGCGCGCTGATCAGCCCAGGCCGTCCTCGCCCGCGCTGCGGAGGTCCGGCAGCACGGGCCGGTCCTCGCTGCCCGGCTGCAGGATCACGGCGGCCAGTCCCCAGTGGTGCTTCATGCGCTCCAACGGGTCGGCGTGCAGGGCTGTCTTCTTGCGGGAGAACCGGCGCGTCGCCGGATTCTTCTCGCGCGTCTTGATCTTCGCGCTCGCCCGTTCGGCGCCGCCGACCACCACCACGCGGTCGAACCGGCCCGCGACCTCGGCGGCCCAGTGCCGTCCCAGGACGCCGACCCGCGCCGCCGGCTCCGAGCGCCGCCCGGCCCGGAACGTCACCTGCACCGCGTCCACCCCCGGCGGCAGCAGTCCCCACGCCACCGACCACGGCGTCTCGTCGTCGTCGCGGCTGCGCAGAGCTCCGTCGATGAACGCGGACTCGGGATCTGGGGCCTCGGCCGCTCCGGCGGCCTCCGGTTCCTCGGGCACATCGGGCACATCGGGCACATCGGCAGCATAGTTGAGCGCCGCTCGAGCCCGGCCCGGGACGCACCCCAGCCGTTCGTCATCGCGTGTAAGTTCTCTGACAACAGTGGGTTTATAGATCATTTTGCGCGCAATGAGAGGCGGGGATGATGGAAGACCGAACGAACGAGGGTCTCGAAGCGCTGAGCCGGCGCGGACTGCTGGGCCGGGCCGGGGCGGTGGCCGTCGGATCGGCGGCGCTCGCCGGGTTCGGGGCGGCGTCGGCGAGCGCGGCGGCGCCGGCAGCCGGTGCGGCCGGTGCGGCCGGGCCGAACGCGGCGGCCGGGGCGGACGCTCAACACACTGCCCCCGGCTTCCCGCCGGTAAGCATCAAGCCCGGCGACGTCCGCTACGACAGCCTGCTCCGCGGCGACAACTTCCGCTACGTCGGCCAGCCCGACGAGGTCCGCGTCGTCACCAGCACCCAGGACGTGGTCCGCGCCGTCGCCGACGCCGTCCGCACCGGCAAGCGCATCGCGGCCCGCAGCGGCGGCCACTGCTTCGAGAACTTCACCGCCGACCCCGGTGTCAAGATCCTGCTGGACCTGTCGATGATGGACGCCGTCGGCTACGACCCGGTCATGCGCGCCTTCTCCGTGCAGGCCGGGGCGCGCGTCGGCGAGGTCTACGAGGCGCTGTTCAAGGGCTGGGGCGTCACCATCCCGGCCGGCGGCTGCCCGGACATGGGCGCCGGCGGCCACTTCGTCGGCGGCGGCTACGGCCCCCTGTCCCGCCGCTACGGCTCGGTCGTGGACCACCTCTACGCGGTGGAGGTCGTGGTGGCCGGTGCGGACGGCGCGGTGCGCACCGTGATCGCCACCCGCGAGCCCGGCGACCCCCACCACGACCTGTGGTGGGCCCACACCGGCGGGGGCGGCGGCAACTTCGGCATCGTCACCCGGTTCTGGTTCCGCTCGCCCGGCGCGGTCGGCGACGACCCGGCCAAGCTGCTGCCGCCGGTGCCCGGCGAGATGCTGTTCTGGCTGGTCGAGTGGCCGTTCGACGCCTCCATGACCGAGGCGGAGTTCAGCACCATCGTGCGCAACTTCGGGGTCTGGCATGAGCAGAACAGCGCCCCCGGCGCGCCGGGCACCGGCCTGTACGCGGTGCTCAACGTCGGCAACCAGGCCTCCGGCAAGTTCTACCTGGCGGTCCAGGCCGACGCGAGCCTGCCGAACATCGGCACCCTGCTCCAGGGCCTGATCGACGCGGTCCGCGCCGGCACCACCGTCCAGCCCTACGTCAACCAGGGCGCGGTCTTCCCCTGGCTGCACATGACGACCTGGCCGGGCGACGGCGAGGGCGGCGACAAGGTGACCCGCCGCTACAAGATCAAGGCCGCCTACCTGAAGAAGTCGTTCGACGACGCCCAGCTCTCCGCGATCTACGCCGGCCTCACCGACCCGAACGGCACCGCCGGCTCCGGCATCCTGCTCATCGGCTACGGCGGCCAGGTCCAGGCGGCGGCCCCGACCGCGACCGCGCTGGCCCAGCGCTCGGTCGTGATGAAGGCGGTGTTCGAGACCACCTGGCTCTCGGAGCTGGAGGACGCCGCACGGCTGCAATGGGTCCGCGAGTTCTACCGCGGCGTCTACGCGGCGACCGGCGGCGTGCCGGTCCCGACCGACGTCAACGACGGCTCGTACATCAACTACCCGGACACCGACCTCGCGGACCCGGCCTGGAACACCTCCGGCGTGCCGTGGCACGAGCTGTACTACCAGGGGAACTACGCACGGTTGCAGCAGGTCAAGGCGAAGTGGGACCCGCACAACGTGTTCCGCCACGGCTTGTCGGTCGAGCTGCCCGCTTAGTCCGGCAGCCCCGCATCCGCGACGAAGTGAGGGACCGGCCGCCGGTGGCTCGCGCTCCGGCGGTCCGGTCGGCTTCAGCGCTTCTTCACGTGGTAGGGCCTGAAGTGCGCTTTCATCGCGTTCAGATCGGCCCGGAGAAACCCCAGCGCTTGCTCTCCGTCGGGGGCGA
Source organism: Catenulispora yoronensis (assembly GCF_039531695.1). NCBI lineage: Bacteria > Bacillati > Actinomycetota > Actinomycetes > Catenulisporales > Catenulisporaceae > Catenulispora > Catenulispora yoronensis. Next base: position 83,853 of record NZ_BAAAQN010000052.1, on the reverse strand, counting down.
TGGTCTTCACCTTGACGGTGACGACGTTCTCGTCAGGAAACTTCGAGATATTGATCTTCATGTAGAGGGTGCCCCATGGAGGGTTCGGCACATGGGCGACATCGACTTCGGTGCTCTGGTGCATGTCCTCGGTGTCAACGAACCGCAACGCGCGGGTGCACCCCTCGACGACGGCCGGCATGAGCTCGACGTCGACCATGTGATGCATCTTCACGAATGAGGTGACGTTCGGCCACAGGGTGTTGACCGGGCGTTCGGTTCCCCCGAAGTCGAAGAACGTCAGAGTGTGCCGTCTGCAGATGTGTTGCAGCGTCTTCGTGCTGACCTGGACGATGAGTTCGGCTTTCGCGCCGTCCAGCACGATCGTGCAGGTTCTCTCGAGATTGTACTTCTTCGCATCCGCACCGAGGATCAGCGTGTCCTCCAGGAAAACCGCGGCGTCCGTATTGGAGAGTGCCCCGCCCTCTGGGAAGCGGGCTCCCCGGAAGCGTTCTATCCCGTCCTTTGTCCCGAGGAACTTGACCAGCCCCTGTTTGATCACCTGATGCGTGTATGAGTCGTTGAGCCACTGCTCCGGAAGTGGCGGATACAGCAGTCTGCGACCGCGGCCGCGTTTCTTCGAAACCTTGTGCGCTGCCAATAGGCAGGTGTGCATGCCCTGCCACATCGTGACGTCATAGTTTCCCAATCCGATATCGGCGGCGTCCCAGATCTTCTCCAGCTTCAGCAGGTGTTCCGAGGCCTCGGTGAGCTGGCGTTCGCCGTTGCCTCCTGGAACTGGTTCGGTGTCGGCGTCGAAGTTCTGTCCCGGGTCGTTGGCCGGACTCGGGGGTCCCAACGAGACCATGATCGGCATGTTCCACAGCAGTCGTACCGGATTGATGGCGTCCGAAGCGCTGCCTTGCCGCACGGCTTCGCAGATGTGCTCCCCGGCCAGCTGGCAGCACAGGTACCAGAAGTCCAGGGCGGCCGTCCGAAGCGCCGGGCCGCCGCTGCCGTGGCAGGCCTTGGCCAGCTGTTCGCCGATGGTGGTGAGCTTCTCCTTCGAGACGAGATGGTGAAGTGCTCCTTTCCCCCACCAGTCCTCACGCCCGTCCATGTACTGCGATTTCGCGTCGGTGAGCGGCTTCACCGCCCAATCCTTCCGGTTGGAGCCGTCGGCCTTGCCCGGCAGGCCGATTTTTTTGGTCGACATGAAGTTATCGACTTCGGCCGGATCCTCGGGTTCGACGTCGTCCGCGATCCTGTTCAGAACTTTCGTGGCCTTCGCGGTCGCCTTCCCTTTGGGCTTTCTGTTCTTGTCGACGGCTCTGTCGTTCAGCACCCTCCCGGAATTCTCCAGGGCCTTCTTCTTTTGCTTGCCCACGGGAAGCATCAGCGCGTCGATCCGGTGGAGGCGGGAGCGGCGGTGGAGGCGGGGGCGGCGGCCAGCGTCGCGGGGAACACTTTCTGGAACAGTTCCACGGCCTTGGCGTCGCCCCCGTGCACCAGCGAGATCCCCAGCCGGACGCGGTCCAGTTCGGCCTGGCGCAGGTCGTTGGCGAGCTGGCGTTCGCGGACCTCCTGGACCTGCAGGCCGGTGGAGTACTCGTCCAGGCCGTTGCCCAGGCCGAGGAAGGTGTCCACGACGACGCCGTCGGTGCGCATCACGTGGGAGTCGGCCGAGACGACCACGCCCGGGACGGTGATGACCGGGCCGTCGGCCGCGACCTGGTAGACCGAGGAGGCGTTGGGGTCGACCCGCAGGAAGCTCATCGGGGGGCTTCCGGCGGTGCCGCTGAGGGTGCCCTGCTTGACGAAGTCGTCGCGGACGGCGCCGGTGTGATCGGTGATGCGCAGGAGTTCGGCGGCGATCGCGGTCCGCACGGCCTGCTGGTGCTCGGGGAGGACGTAGGTCTGCAGCAGAGTGCCGAGTTCCGGCAGCGGCACCTCGGCCCGGGACTCGGCGAAGCCGTTGAAGAACGCCACCCGGATGTCGACCAGGTGCAGGAGCGTGACGAACTCCTGGTTCATCTGGCGGAACACGAAATTCAGCGTCCGGCTGACGTTCACGTTCTCCAGTTCGCGCTCGATCGCCGTCTCCTCGCCCATCTCGATCTTGGCGTCCAGGCTGGTGTCCACCTGCACGTCGCGCCGCGAGGAGGCCCGGGCGGCGTGCTGGGCCACGGCGGTGGCGACGTTCTTGGCGAACTCCTCCCGGGTCACGTTGGAGGTGCCCGTGACGCCACCGCTCGCCACCACGTTGGCGTTGCCCCAGCCCCAGGTCGCCTTGGCCTCGGCCTTGACGTCCGCGTGGTACTCGAATCCGCGGCTGGTGTCGTTCTGGCTGGTCTGCTCGCCCTGGACGGTCTCCTCGAACTCGCTCTCGGTCTCGTCGTTGGTGGAGTCCAGGATCGACGCGGACCGGACGGCGCTCTCGGTGGTCCGCCGGTAGGAGCTGACCCGGATCCGGGTCCGTTCGCCGGGCAGCAGCGAGAACGTCTTGATGGTGCGGCCCGCGCCGTACCGGGCCGGGTAGGAGGACAGCCGGTAGTACTCGACCAGCAGCAGGGTCGGGACGCCGGTCTTCGGCACCGGGATGAACCGGTAGGTGGTCCGCCCGCTGGTGTCCCGGTAGACGGCCAGGCGGTTGCCGGCCTTGAACTGGGTCGCGACCGTGGTCGCGTCCAGCTCCGCCACCGCCTGGATCATCGCCGCCCGGGTCGCCGCGTCGGTGCCGGACTGCACGTTCGGGAACACCGCCGGGTCGAAGTAGCCGGTGGTCTTGGCGACGCCGAACGCCTCCCTGACCTGTTCGTCGGTGAACTCCGCCGCGCCGGCGCGGTCCGCCGGGACGGTGTCCCCGGTCAGCGGCGCGTCGTCGCCGTAGACCGGCCGCGACCCGGCGATCGGGCCGCTCAGCAGCTGGTCCAGCGCGTCCGGCCGGTGGGCCGGCGGCTGGTGGGCGGGCGGCTGGTGGGCGGGCGGCTGGTGGGCCGTCCCCGCGCCGGGCCCGCCGCCGGCCGGGCCGCCGGTCCCGGTCGTGGCGGCGCCGCCGACGAAGTAGGCGGGCGGGAAGTCCAGCTGGACGATCTGCCGGCCGCGGTAGCTCGTCGGTTCCGGGACGTCGTAGGACAGCACGATCGGCGAACCGTTGGGATCCAGCTCGGCCAGCGGCCGGGCACCGCCGCCGGCGGGTGCCGGGACCGCGACCGGCTGGGTGGACAAGGCGAATGCGACGACCTTCTGGTTCAGCGCGGAGGACAGCGGGACCGGGAAAGCCAGCGGCACCACGATATCCGGATCGGTACCGCCCCGGGCGTTGAGCCGCGCGGTGAGGCTGTTGCCCGGGTACCCGCTGAAGCCGTCCGCGGAGGAGTACGCCGCCGGGTAGCCAGTGGTGGCGAACAAGGTACCCCGGGCGGCCCCGGTGGAGTCGACCAGCTGACAGCTGTAGTCACCGGAGCCGCCGGACGGCGCGGTCATCGTCCAGCGGAACGTGTTCGGCGGCAGCGTCGGGTCCGGCGTGATCGTGTAGCTCGCATACAGTGGCGCTTCGGACATGGCCGTTCTCCTCGACTCATGGCGTGGGGACGGCGTGCGACACCGAACACGACTCAACCCCCCGGTTCAGAAACGATCAGGACACCGGGTCCGCCCGGCGTCGTCGCCGGATCTGAGGACCCTGACATGTGGTGCGCTCCCCGCGCCCGCCGACTACTGCCGGTAGGCGTCAGCGCTCACAGTCGAAGCTTACGGTTCGGCACCTGTCGTTTCCCCCGCGTCGGTGGTGGGGTTAAGCCCGGCTTGCCTCAGCGCGCACAATAGGTCGAAGGCCACTGACATCGACCGTCTACCTAGTCCTCGCAGTGGTCCGACGGCCAGCTCGGATTGCGCGGGTCCACGACCCGGGGCAGGGCCTTGCCGTGCGGCTTGATCAGGTAGGCGATCCCGCCGGAGCCGTAGCCGGGGCTGCCGTCCGCCTTCGTGTAGTTGGTGCGCAGCCACACCGTCTCGAACATCCGCCGCGGATACACCGTGTAGACGTTGTCGTCGCTGTTGCTCGCCGGATCGTTCACGATGACGTCGCCATTGGCGTCGAAGCCGATGACCGCCCACAGATGGCCGTCGCTGGCGTAGTAGCCGTTCTCGGCCTTGGTGAACGACTGCGACGTCACCACCGGGAACCCGGCCGCGATCAGGACCTCCACCTCGTGCAGCGAGTTGAGGCGCACGACCATGGCGTCCAGCCCGTACGTAGCTGCGTACGCGCACGTGAAGGGCCAGTTGCCGGTGCCTTCGTAGCCGTAGTCGTAGCTGAACCGCGCGGCCTGGTCCACCGACGGATCGGCGTACGTCGGGTCCACCCATGCCAACTGATCGGCGCTCGGCCCCTTGCCCCAGAACTCGACGACCATTTCCGTGGAGGTCGGGCTGCACCAGGCCTCACCGCCGCCGCCGTACTGGACGTACTGCCCCTTGTGGATGTTCTGCGCATAGGGCTTGACGTTCAGCGTGATACCCGTCGCCGGCCCGGGCGTCGTCGCCGGGACCGTCGTGCGGTTCGGGACCGCCGACGCTGTGGCGCCGATCTGCCACACGCGCGGGCTGGCGTGGCTGCCGACGCGGCGCAGCAGTGTCAGGCGCAGCTTGTAGGAACGCAGCGAGTGGCCGGTCTCGGAGCTCCACGTATCGGTGTCGATCTCGCCGTAGGCATTGGACTGCCCGTTCACCGAGGTCCGGTCGATGTCTCCGTCGCCCGAGGCCCAGATTCCCATCACCCAGGTGTCCTGGTGGCCGTCCTCCATGGAGGCGAGCAGCTCCACCTTGATGTACGTACCCTGCGGTGTCTCGGCGTTCCAGTGCGCCGTCAGCTGGGTGGCGCCGAAGTCGAGCCGCCGCGACGGCGAGGTCCAGACGGCGTACTCGTACTCGGCGGTCGTGTTGAGATAAGGGTCCGTATACGAGACCTGGCCGATCGGCTGCCCGATGACCACCCCGAGCCGCCGCCCCGGAAGCGCCAGCGCGCCCTCCGAGTGTCCGGAGACGAAGTCGGCCCACGAAGTCCACCGGTCGAAGCGCACCCGGGCGCCGTCCGCGTTGCCGGCCGGCGCCACTGTCCCGGCCTCCGTCCCGGCCACCGCCCCGGCCTCCGTCCTGCTCTGCGCGGCCGCCGCCGGTCCCGCCGCGGCGAACCCGGCCGCCACCGCTCCCGCGGCCGCCCCGCCCGCGAGCACCACTCGCCGGCTCATCCCGTCCGAACCCCGCCGATCCGTCATCAGTCCTCCAAGAGCGCGCCTGAGTGGAGACTCAACGTTGAATGCTGTTGAAGATTAGCCCTGATCTGCAACTGACGGAAGCAAATCCGCGCCACACAATGCCGGATCATGACTGATCTCCGTGAGAACCCCTGCGAGTGTCAGCAGCCTGCGGTCCGACGGATGGCGCCCGCCCCGCCTGGGTAAGCAGAGGGTGACACCATGGCGGGGGAATGGCGGAACGGGTAAGGGAGCGCCGGGTGACGTGGCACTAGAGCAGCTCTATCTGGCCGGTCGCGACAACAACAACGGCTTCGCCGACTACCGGCTGAACGCCCTGAGCCCCGGCATCGACGCCGAGGCCCAGCGCTCCGTGATGGCCCTGGCCGCCTATCGGCCGCCCCGCTCGCAAGCCTTCCCGGCCGGGCCGGACGACCTGCGGCGCTGCCCGGTGAACCTGTGCTTCCGGCCGGCCGGGCCGACGGGACCGATTGGGCAGGCGGGACCGACCGGACTGACGGGATCGACCGGGCCGACGGGACCGGTCAGGCCGACCGCACCCACCACGCCGCCCGCGGTGACGGCACTGACGGCACTGACAGCAAGGACGGCGCCGCCCGCGCCGACCACCGCCGGCCCGCCGAACATCCCAGGCACCGCGGGACCCGCCCGCCCGCCCACCACCCGATCGATACTGGCCAACATCGAATACGTCGGCCAGGACACCGCCGGCGGCTTCGGCAACTTCTTCACCCACGCCGTCCTGGCCGGATCCAACGCCGACCTCGCCGACGCCCTCGACGGCATGCTCCCGATCGAGTCGTGGCGCTCGCCGTTGTGGGTCCGTCGGCACGCCAGGGACACGGCCCTGCCGCCGCTGGACCGCGCACTGCCGCGCGGCGGCGTCACCCCGTCCACGGTGCGCGCCTTCCTCGCCGAGCACCCTTTCGCCGACCGCCTCCCGATCCTGGTCACCGCCGTCGCCGCCGCGCAAGCCGGCTGGGGGCCGCCGGTCCTGCTCATCGAGTCCGACTCCGATCGGGCGGCACTGTGGATCGGCGCCGTGTCCTATCTGCTGCCGCCCCGGGCCGGCCGGACCCTGGCGTTCACCACCTATCTCGCCGACCCGCGCAACGCGCCCTGGGCCCACGTGATCGGCACCGTCTCCGAAACCGCCGCCGAACTCCCGCTGGACCTCGTCCACGCCTTCGAACTCTTCGACATGCCGGGCGGCCGGCTGCCGGACGGACCGACGCTCGCCGTCGCGTCGGTGGCGGCGCGCGTCGGCGTCGGCGCGGCCCGCGCGCTCTGGTACGCCGCCGAAGCCCTCGCCGAGCCCGACACTCCCTTCGACGCCTGGTACGGTCCGCTGGCCGCGGCCGCCGCGCTGAAGGGCGTCCTGCTCACCGAGCCCGAGGTCCGCGCCGTCGCCGAGTGGACGGCCCGCAACGTCGACCGCCTGCCGCCGGCGGCCGCCCACGACCTCGCCGTGAAGCTGAACGAACAGCCGCAGTGGCGGGCCGAGGAGTACCTCCCGGCGCTGTTCGACCTGGCATGGCGCGGCGGCAACCAAGCACTCTGCGACGAGGTCCGTTACCGGCAGCTCGACTTCGAACTCGCCCGGGTCCGCGACGGCGCCGAGAGCGCCACCACGTCGGCCCACATCGAGTCCCCGCGCGTCCGGATGCGCGTTGCGGGCCGCGTCCGCGAACTGCTGGAGGCCGCGCCGGTCGGCACGTCCGCGGGCGTTCTCCGCCTGCTGGACTGGACGCGGCGCAGCGGGTTGGCGGCGGACCTGGAGACGGGATTCCTCGTCGACCTCACGAAATGGGTGCTCGCGCCGGAAGCGATGAGCGGCCGCTGGTCCGCCGACGACGGGGATCCGCTGCGCGTCATGGTCCGGGACTGGCCCGCGATCCGGCAGAGTTTCGTGACCTACCTCCAGGGCCTCGCCGCCGACGGAACGCAGACCCTGGACGGCGCCCTCGACGGTCCGCTCGGGCCCTTCCTGCGCGGCATCCCGTCCTTCGACGCCGGCCTGGCCGAGCTTCCGGAGCTGCAAGAAGCACTGTGGTTCAGCCTGGCCCGCCAGGACTCGTCGCAGCGAGTACCTGTGCTGCGCGCTGTGCTCGGCCGCCGCGACCTCGATCTTCCCGATGCCGAACTCCTCGGCCGCGTCTGGCCCGACGGCTGGACGCCGGAGGCCATGGTCCATGTCGCCGCCGCCACTCCGCTGGAGGAATTGGAGGACGAATCCGTCGCGCGCTGGTTCCTGGACACCCTCAAGACCGCGTCCACCGCCGACGACATCGCCTGGTATGTCACCGTCTCTCGCAGGCTGCTGACATCCCCCGTCGCCTCCCGGCTCGAAGCCGACTGCGTCGGGCCGGCCAAGGCCGTCGAACTGGACCGCCGTTGTCATGATGTCCGCGATTACAAGGATCTGGAGTGGATCGCCAGGCAGGACAGCGCCGCCACGCCGATGATCGGCGTCATGGTGGCGACGTTGCTGCCGAAGCTGATGCTCGCCGCGAGCCTGGAGCCGGATCAGGTGTGCTCGGTGCTGGAGCTGATGTATCCGGCCGTGATGCGCACGTTCCTGGACAAGGTGCGGACGCCCCCGTTGGACAGCTCCGATGCCGGGCTCATGCGGATCGCGGGGATCTACGTCCTCGCCGAGACCAGGTACCACCACGACCAGTCGCTGCGTGCGGAGCTGCTCGGGTGCGTCGGGCAGGCGGCGGACGAGCTGGAGCCCTCGGACTGGGACCGCTTGCGCTGGTTCATCCTGTCCAGCAAGCACCAGGTCGAGGACGAGTTCCTGACCTTCGAGGAGTCTCGGCAGCCGACCCGGTCCTGGTTCCCGTTCCGCAGAAGGGGATAGCCGGGCCGGATCGGTCAGGGGGGCGTTCAGGGGCCGGTCAGGGCCGGTCAGGCCGCCGGCCGGCCGTCGCCGTGCAGGTGCCGCAGATGGAACGAGCCGCTCACCGCGGAGATGCCGTAGAACATCGCGAAGACGCCGAACACGGTCGCCAGCGCCACCGCCCCGGCATCCGGACGCATGAACAACGCGAGCGCGAAGAACAAGCCGACGGCACCGCTCAGCGCCAGCGCCGTGCGCTGCCCGGCGGTCTCCCCGTGCCCGAACGACAGACCGATCTCGATGATCCCGGTCACCGCCGCCCACAGGCCGATCCACACCGCCAGCACGGAGACGGTGATGCCGGGCCAGGCCAGCGCCACCACCGCGGCGGTCGCCGACAGCAGCGACAGCGCCAACCAGCCGAGGACCGGGCCGAACGAGTCGGACGCGAACGCGCGCAGGGCGTCGGCCACCGCCGAGAACAGTGAGAAGGCGGCGAACAGGCCCACGACGGCGCCCAGCGTGACGCCCGGCCAGATGATCGAGATCAGGCCGAAGGCCACCGCCGCCATGCCTTTGCCGAGCAGGACGTTGGGCGAGGTCAGCATGACGGTCTCCTCCACGCGGGTGACGGGGCGCGGATCGTCGCCCCTGTTCGAGCGTGACAGCGCGCGGGCGAGGTCCGCTTGCGTCAGCTGACTGCTCTCCGGGCCGCCGGTCCGAGCCGCTCCGCCGTCGTCCGGCGCCGCACATTGCGTCATCGCTGCCGTCATATGTCTGATGCCGCCGGCCGGTCCCGGTGGTGGGATGGTCCATGTCATCCAGACCACCTGCACCCACCCCGACCAACGGAGCGCACCTATGAGCACCAGCACCGACACCCTGGCGTCCTTCCTGCGCACCCCCGGCATCATCGACTTCGACGGCCGCCCGGAGAACACCGACGGCGAGCGCGAGCGTGCGATGCGCTACGTCGCCGGCGCCGCTCACGACACCGACGACGCGCTCGACCTGCTGGCGGCCTTGGGGCTGGTCGAAGTGCCGATGGCACGGCGGCCAGGACGGCACCGCAAGGCGGCGTAGCGTATTGCTCGGCCGAATCCCCGGCCGAGATCCTCGGCCCGATTCGCCAGGAACTGATCCCGCGACCGCCCTCGGCGCGTTAGCATCAGGGGGCATGATCGTATGGCTCAACGGCACTCACGGCGCGGGCAAGACGACCACCAGCCCGCTCGTCCAGCAGCTGATCCCGAACTCCCGGGTCTTCGACGCCGAGAAGGTCGGCGAGACGCTGATGGACATCAGGCCGGGCCTGCCCGAGACCGACAACTTCCAGCACTGGCTCCCGTGGCGGCAGCTCGTCGTCGAGACCGCGCACCGCATCCTGGACTACACCGGGGGCACGCTGGTGATGCCGATGACCGTCCTGGTCGAGCAGTACTGGCGGGAGATCAGCGCCGGCCTGTCCCAGTACGAGATCCCGGTCCGGCACTTCGTCCTCCACACCGACCAGACGACCCTGCGCGAACGCATCATGAACGACACCGTCCTCGGCCCTTCGGGATTCCGCCTCGACTACTTGGAGCCCTACGCCGAGGCCGCTCGGACCTGGCTGCACAAGGAGGCCGAGGTGGTCGACACCACGGGTCGCGAGCCCACCGACGTGGCTCGTCAGATCGCTGATTCAGTCCTGAGCTAGACGGCTAGGTGTATTCCCCCGCCCCCTGAACCTCCCCACCAGAACTCACGTTCTCATTGTCCTGATGGCTGAAGCCTTGCCAGCCTCAGTGAGACTCGATTGACTGAGCCCTAAGGGGAGGGAGCTCATGCCAATGGACATGAGAAGATCCACGGGCTGGGGGATCGCCGCTCTGCTCGCCGCCGCGGGACTCGCGGCCGGCTGTTCGGGGAGCGGCAGCTCGTCAAAGGGATCGCCCACGCAGACCGACCAGGCTTCCACGACAGGTGCGGCGGCCTCGACCTCGGCGCTGCCCGCGCCGACCACCAGCACGTCGACACCGCCGCCGCCGTTGTCCGCCGACGACTTCAAGAAGCAACTGCAAGCCGTCAACGCCGCGCTGGCGCCGGATTTCACGGCCGTCGGCAAGGCCAAGACCACCAGCGACATCTCCGCCGCGCTCGGCAAACTCTCGACCGACGCCGCGGCCCAGGTTTCGCAGATCTCTGACAATCCGCCCACGAACGTGGTCGCCGCCGCCACCGAGCTGACGGCGGCGCTGAAGACGCTCGGCTCCGCCGCCGACGACGAGAAGGCGACCGCCGGCTCGAAGGTCTGCGCCGGGGTCTCGGCCGCCGCCGCGCTGAGCCGCTCCGACGGCGCGAACCAGGTGCGCACCGCGGTCCAGCACCTCGTCGCCGCCGATCCGGCCTACACGAACGTCCTCACGTTCGTCCCGGCCGCCGTCCAGGACCAGAACCGCCGCCTGACCTCCGGCACGGTCCTGCGCCGCGCTTCCGGGCCCGGCAAGCTGACCATCCACACCGCCGACGAGGACGCCGTCATCACCCTGACAAAAGTCGGCAGCAAGACTCCGGTCACCTCGGTCTACGTCCGGGCGAGCAGCACCACCGAGCTGAACAACGTCCCCGGAGCCACCTTCGACGCCTACATCGCGTACGGCTCCGACTGGGACAGCACGGCTCACGCGTTCACCCGCGACTGCACCTTCAGCAAGGCGGACTCGACGTTCGACTTCAGCAGCAACGACTGGGAGCTCACGCTCTACAAGGTCGCCAACGGCAACCTCACCGAAGTCCCCGTCGACCCGAACCAAGCACCGCCTCCGTGATCGGCGGTTCCGCGATCACTGGCGTGATCGGTTCCGCCGGGCCGGTGTCGAGGGCCCGGCGGACGTCACCACCGGCCGATTCCCGCACCGGCTAACGCGGGGTCGGCCCCTTCGCCGTCCTCCTCGACCGCCCCGACCGGCAGCGAGAGCGACACCTCGAAGCCGCCGTCGGCCTTCCGCCCGGCGGACAGCTCCCCGCCGTACAGCGCGGCGCGCTCCCGCATACCGGTGAGTCCGACCCCTGACCCCGACCCGCTGGGGCGCGCTGCCGGCGTCACCTGCGGCCCGGTGTCCGCCACGGTCACCCGGACGCGGTCGGCCTCGTACTCCAACCGCACCTCCACCGACGCTCCCGGCGCGTGCTTCAGCACGTTCGTCAGCGATTCCTGCACCACCCGGTAGACGCACAACTGGATCCCCGCCGGCAGCGCCCGCTGCCGACCGGCCACGGTGTACCGCGACGGCGTCCCCGACAGGCCGACCCGCTCGATCAGCACCGGCAGCTGCGCGACCCCCGGCGCCGGCGGATCGGCCGCGGGCGACCCCACTCCGACGATCTCCTCGTCCTCCGGACGCAGCAGGCTGATAAGACGCCGCAACTCGGCCAGGCCCTCGCTCCCGACCTCCGAGATGGCCCGCAGTGCCTGATCCGCGGTCTCCGGTTCTTTGTCCAGGACGAACCGTGCGACTCCGGCCTGCACCGCGATGACCGACAAATGATGCGCGGTCACGTCATGCAGCTCCCGCGCGATCCGAATCCGCTCCATCAGCACCGCGCGCTGCTCCCGATCGGCCTGTTTGCGTCGCAGGTGCTCCTGTTTGCGTCGCAGGTTTTCCTGGTGCTCCGCCAACAGCACCCGGCCCGCCCGCAGCCGCCTGACTCCGTACCCGACAGTGACCACGGCAGCGACCACGAACAATGCGGACCGATCACAGCGATGTCGTATGCGGAGCATCCCGCCAACTTAGGGAGCACATCCAGGCTTTGTCCCTGCTTGCAAGGCACGTTCGCTCGAACGAGTGTAAACCTCTGCGGTATACCGCCTGCTGCGCTGGATGGATCCAGGCCCCTGATTGTCAACCACAGGGGAACGCGCCTCCCCGCCCCGGCCTGGAACGCTTGACTCCGCACGGCCGCGCCCCGGTCGCGCCAGGACCAAGCACGAACAAACGGGTGGCAACAACAATGAGGTTCGTCCATCGCGACGCGGGTGTCGAACGCGACCTGGAGCTGCGGCTCGGCCGCCCGGACGCGCGGGTCGCCGATCTGGCCTCCGCCCTCGGCTCGCCGGGCGGCGGCCTGGTGGTGGACGGCCGCCCGACGCCCCCGGGCACCCCGCTCGCCGAGTCCGGGCTGGTCCTGGGCTCCGAGGTCTCGACCGTCCTCGCCGACGACCGGGACCCCGGCACCATGTCCCACGAGGGCCTGGTGCTCCGCGTCGTCGGCGGCCTGGACGCCGGCCTGGCCCGGCCCCTCACGCCGGGGCGCTTCCGCCTCGGCCGCGGCGACCAGGCCGACATCCGCGTCGACTGCCCGGACCTCTCCCGGGCGCACTGCGAGATCGAGGTCACCCGCCAGGGCCGGGTCACCGTCCGCGATCTCGGCTCGCGCAACGGCACGGACCTCAACGGCGTCCGGCTCGCCGGCCCGGCCGTGGTCGGGCCGTACGACCTGGTGTGCGCCGCCGGCCGGGTGCCGTTCCGCGTCCTGCCGGCCGCCGCCCTGGGCCCGGTGCAGTACGTCAACCCGGCCCGCGAGGCCGGTCCCGGCGGCACGCTGCCCTTCAACCGGGCCCCGCGCCTGGCCCCACCGCCCGAGCCGCCGCCGGTGCGGCTGCCGCAGGCGCCCCGCCGCGCCGAGGCCCAGCCGCTGCGCATCACCACCGTGGTCGCGCCGCTGGTGCTGGCCGGGGTCATGGTGGTGGTGCTGAAGAACTTCACCTACGCGCTGATCGCCCTTTTCAGCCCCCTGATCATGATCGGCACCCAGGTGGAGGACCGGGCCCGCGGCCGGGGCGGGCTGCGCCGGGGCCGCCGGGACTACGCGGACCGGCTCGCCACCGTCCACGACGAGCTCCAGGACCGCCGCGCCGACCAGGAGGCCCGGCTGCGCGCCGGGTTCCCGGACCCCGCCGAGGTGCTCTACCGCGCCTGCGAGCCCGGGCTGCACCTGTGGGAGCGCCGCGCCGGCGCCGCCGACTTCCTGCGGCTGTCCGCCGGGCTGGCCGACCAGCGCTGGACGCCTCCGGTGGACGCCGGCCGCCGCCACGACCAGGAGCTCGACCCGGTGGTGGCCGACGCCGTCGCCGAGGCCTCGCATCTGACGCAGGTCCCGGTGGAGGTGGTCCTCGCCGACCGCGTCCTGGGCCTCGAAGGCGACCGCGCGGCCGCGCTGGCCGCCGCCCGGTCGCTGGTGTGCCAGGCGGTGACCGGCAGCGGACCGGCCGATCTGGCCGTCGCGGTGTTCGTCGACGAGGACCGCCGCGCCGACTGGGACTGGACCAAATGGCTGCCGCACGGCATCGACCCGCGCACCAACTCCTCGCGCTACGTGGCCATCGGCGCAGAACGCTGCGAAACCCTGGCTCGGGCCCTCTTGTCAGAACTCGGCGACGCCTCCTCGGCGCCGCCCGCGCTCCTTCTGATCGTCGACGGCGCCACCCTGCTCGAAGGCCGTCCCTGCGCCCTGCGCGATGTGCTCGGGGGCCAGGCCGGACCGGTCAGCGGGATCGTCCTGACCCGCCGCCTGCCGGCCCTGTGCACCGAGGTCCTGTCGGTCTCCTCCGACGGTTACGGCCGCCTGCACCGGGTCGCCACCGGCGAACGCGTCGACGACGTCCTGATCGCCGGCGTCACCCGGCACCGGGCCCGCGCGCTGGCCCGCGCGCTCGCCCGCTTCGAGGACCCCGAGGTCAGGGCGGCCGGCGCCGGACTGCCGGACCGGGTCGACCTGCTGCCGCTGCTGCGGCTGGCCGGTCCGCTCGATGCCGCGCTGGCCGCCCGCTGGCGGGCCGCCGTCGGCACCCTGCGGGCCCGGGCCGTGCTCGGCGTCACCGACCACGGCGAGTTCGAGATCGACCTCGACGACGACGGCCCGCACGCCCTCATCGCCGGCACCACCGGATCCGGCAAGAGCGAGCTGCTCAGGACCCTGATCGCGGCGCTGGCCGCCGGCGCCGACCCGGAGCACCTCACCTTCGCCCTGATCGACTACAAGGGCGGCGGCGCCCTGGACGAGTGCGCCCGGCTGCCGCACGCCGTCGGCCTGGTGACCGATCTCGACGAGCAGCTTGGCGAACGCGCCCTGCGCTGCCTGGAGGCCGAACTCCGGCACCGCGAACACGCGCTGCGCGGGGTGGGCCTGAGCCACGTCCGCGACTACCAGCGGCTGCGTGACGCCGAGCGAACAAGGTCAGGGCACTGCGATCTGGAGCCGATGCCGCGCCTGGTGGTGGTGATCGACGAGTTCGCCACGCTGGTCAAAGCGCTTCCGGAGTTCGTCGACGCCCTGGTCAGCGTGGCCCAGCGCGGCCGCAGCCTCGGCATGCACCTGGTGATGGCCACCCAGCGGCCCTCCGGCTCGGTCAACGAGGCCATCAAGAACAACGTCAAACTGCGGCTGGCGCTGCGTCTGGAGAGCGCCTCCGACTCGCAGGACGTCATCGATTCCCCGGCCGCCGCCGGGATCGGCGCCCGGCAATGGGGCCGGGGCTTCCACCGCGTCGGTGCCGGCGAGGTGCGGCCGGTGCAGACCGCGCTGTCCACCGGCGTCACGCCGGTCGAGGCCGCCGCCGGAACCCTGAGCCTGCTGGCGTTCCGGCTGGCCTCGGGGGAGCGGGCCGGGACCGCGTCGGCGTCGGCGTCGGCGTTCGCGTTCGCGTCGGCGGCCGATCAGGATCCTGCCGCCGTTGGCCAACCGACCGACCTCTCCCGGCTGGTCGACGCGGCCCGGAACGCCGGCGCCGCGGCCGGGTTCGCCCGGCCCCGGCGGCCCTGGCCGGACCCGCTGCCCGCGATGATCCCGTTGCACGAGCTGGGCCACGCTGTGCGCGGCCTCCAGACCGATACCGGCGGACTGCCCGCGTTCGCCCTGGCCGACGACCCCGACCGCCAGGCGCAGTACCCCGTGGGCTGGGACCCGGCGGCCGGCAACCTGCTGATCTATGGCGTCGTCGGCTCCGGCACCTCCACCGCGCTGGCCGCCCTGGCGCTGGCCGTCGCGGCGCACGAGCCTCCGGACCGCCGCCACCTGTACGTGCTCGACCACGGCTCCGGCGACCTCGCCGCGCTCGAACAGCTTCCGCACACCGGCGCCTACATCGGCCCCGCCGACCGGGCCCGGCAGATCCGGCTGATCAGGATGCTGCGAAGCGAGCTGGCGGCGCGCAAGGCCGGAGGCGGAGGCGGCGGGGCCGGCGCCGGGCAGGACTCCCACGGCCCGCACCCCGACGCCGCCCCGCCCCGCGTGCTGGTCCTCATCGACAACGTCGGCTCCCTGCGTTCCGACCTGGAGAAGGACTTCGCCGGTATGGGCGTCCTGGACGACCTGGAACGCGTCTACGCCGACGGCCCCGCCGTCGGCCTGCACATCGCCGCCACCGGCGACCGCACCGGAGCCGTCCCCGGAGCCTGGGGCGCGCTGAGCCGCCAGAAACTGTTGCTGCGCCTGGCCGACATCGCCGACTACGCCACCTTCGACCTGCCTCGCCGCGCCGTGCCGACCGCCGTCCCCGGCCGCGCCGTCGTCGCCGCGACCCGCCAGATCGTCCAGATCGGGTTCCCCGGCACCGACCTGACGGCCGCCGCGGCCGTCGTCGCCCGGCGCTGGGGCGGTGCGCCGCGCACCGCCAACCCGGTCCGCCTGCTGCCCGACCTCGTTCCGGCCGACCGGATCCGCCGGGCCGGCGTCGTGGCCGCGACCGGCCCCGAGCCCTGGTCGGTCCCGGTCGGCTTCACCGACAGCACGCTGGCAGCGGCCCTGCTGCGGATGCACGAGCATGAACACGCCCTGATCGCGGGGCCGCCCCGCTCCGGCCGCAGCAGTGCCCTGATCGCGGTCGCCCACGCCGTGCTGACCGGCATCGATCCGCCCGCCGTCGTCGCCTTCGCCCCGCGCCGCTCACCGTTGCGCGAACTGCCCGCGCCGGTTTCGGTCTGCACCGAGTACGCCGACCTGGAACGGATCCTGACCGCCGCCGGCGAACGGGTCCTGCTGCTGGTCGACGACGCCGACACCGTCACCGACACCACCCAGGTCCTGGACCGGTTCATCGCGAAGGCCGGCCCGGGGCGGCACCTCGTCGCCGCCGGGCGCAACGACGGCATCCGGCGCCAGTTCGGCCAGTGGACGCAGAAGGTGCGCGAGTCCCGCTGCGGCGTGCTGCTGGCCCCGGACCACGATCTCGACCACGACCTGCTCGGCACTCCGCTCCCGCGTCAGCACCGCATGACCGTCCGGCCGGGTCGCGGCTACTTGATAGGCGACGGCCAGGCAGAGGGAGTGCAACTGGTGCTGGCGACACCCGCGGACGTGTACGAGCTCTACAACGTACGCGGTAGCGCGGAAATACAGCGCTCGTTAGACGACCTCGGAAAGCATCCGGCATAGCGTTCTTCTCGTAGCAACGACCGGATGGTTCCGGCGGCGCGACTCCCCCCCGAATTCCGCGGGCCCGCACAGGACGGCGGGCCCGCGGAATACCTCAAGCACAGATACGGAGCACCAAGATGAGCGACGGGACCGTCAAGGTCACTGCCGAGGCCCACCTGCACATCTCGCAGCTGATGAACCTCCTCCAGGGCCCGCTGAGCGACGTGCTGTCGCAGGTGACCTCGCACGGTCTGGCGCTGACCGACCCCAACGTGTGGGCCGGCCCGGCGGCGTCCATGTTCAGCGCCAACGTGTGGCCGGTCGCGCAGACCCAGCTGGACCAGGTCCGCACCACGCTCACCGATCTGCAGCAGCAGGTCGCCGGGATACTCAGCAACATCACCTCGGCCGGCAGCGGCGGCCTCCCGGCCGTCGGCTCGCTGCCGGCGGTCGGCTCGCTCGTCGGCGGACTCACCAACGGTCTGTAGGCCCTGGCGACCGGGTCACCAGAAGACGTGGGTCGCGGTACGGAGCGATTGATCGGATCGAACTGAACAGCATAGGACCCACCCCCGGCGACGGCGGTGGCGAGGCGGCACGGAGCGGGCGTGCCGCCACGCCACCGCCTCGTCGTGCTTTCGTTTCGGAACGGACAGGATGCGAGCGATGACACGCCGTAACGGATCGACGGACACTGCGATCGCCGGAAGACCCCGGCCGCCCAGACCGCGCCGGGCCGCCCCGGCGGCCAACCCCGACGCCTTCCTGGAGGCGCCGGAACACGTCCCCGGCTACCGGGACCTGACCCAAATCGGCTACGGCGGCTTCAGCGTCGTCTACCGGGCCGTGCAGGAGTCGGTCGGCCGCGCCGTGGCTCTCAAGGTGCTGACGGTCGCCGGTCCGGACGAGGACGCGCAGCGCCGCTTCGACCGCGAGGTCCGGCTCGCCGGCAGCCTCAGCAACCACCCGCACGTGGTGACCGTGCTGGACACCGGCACCACCGCGTCCGGGCGGCCGTTCCTCGCGATGGACCTCTACGACGGCGGGTCCATGAAGGACCGGCTCGGCCGCCATGGCCCGCTCACTCCGGCCCAGGCCGCCGGCCTCGGCGCGAAGATCGCCGACGCGCTCGCGGCCGCGCACGGACTCGGGGTGCTGCACCGCGACGTCAAACCCAACAACATCCTGGTGTCCCGCTACGGCGAACCGGCGCTGGCCGACTTCGGCGTCTCGTGCCTGCTCGATGCCAGCGCCTCCGGGTCGGTGCTGGACGTCTTCTCGCCGCAGCACGCCGCGCCGGAGCTGATGACGCGGGGCGTGCCGAGCGTCGCCAGCGACGTGTACGCGCTGGCCTCGTCGCTGTTCGAGCTGCTCATGGGGCATCCGCCGTTCGGCGGCAAGGGGCAGGACGTGCGCGCCACCATGTTCCGGACGGTCAGCGAGCCGGCGCCACGGGCTGACTGCCCGGGGCTGCCGGGATTGGCGGACGCGATCGAGCGGGCGATGGCGAAGGATCCGTTGGACCGGTTCCCGGACGCCGCGACCTTCGCGCGCGCACTACGGGCACTGATTCCCCGCGAGATAAGGATCGAGCCGGGCCATCCGGCCGTGACCGCGCCCACCGCGCCCATCGCATCTACCGCACCCACCGCGCCGCCGGCCGTCGACCTCACCGATGAGATGTACGTGTATTCGGCCCCTGATGATTATGCGACGCGGCCCGACGACACGATGGTGCGTCCGGATCGGGTGGAACAGACAGGGGCAGGCCGCGGCAAGCAGTCCGGCAGGAGCGGCCGGGACGGTCAAGACGCCCGGGACAACCACTCCCGGTCCCGGAAGCCGTTGGCTGTCGCAGCGGGAGTGGCCCTGGTCGCGGGAGGGGTCTGGGTGATCGCTTCTCAGGGTTCGGGTACTCCGCGCAACGGTGCCACGGCGAATCCGGCGCCGCCGGCCCCGACCAGCACCGAGGCCGTGAGTCCGACCCCGCGAGCCACCTCGGCGCCCTCGGCGACGCACGCGAGCTCCAGCTCCAGCCCTTCGCCGGCGCACCGTTCGTCGGCGTCGGCCGCGGCGGCCTCGCACGCGCCGGCGTCGAGCCCGACATCGGCCGCCGGCCTCCCGGCGCCGCCGCCGCCGTCGTCGTCGGCCACCGCCGCCGCCAGTTCCACCGGCTCCCTGCTGCCGGGGACCTACCACCGGTTCCGCAACGCGCAGAGCGGCGGCTGCCTGACGCAGCCGGCCGGCTCGGGCACGGCCGGGTCCCAGGGCTGCGCCTCGGACCGGACGCAGGGCTGGGAGTTCTCGGTGCCGCTGACCGGGATCCTGGGCGCCGTCACCGGCCAGTTCGAGCTGGCCAACGGGAGCAGCGGACAGTGCCTGACCGGGGGCGGCGGCGCGGTGGGCGTGCGGTCGTGCACCGGTTCGGCGGCCCAGATCTGGACGAGGACCGGTGGTTCCGGGGGTGCCGCGGAGTTTCAGAACGCGGGCGACGGGCAGTGCTTGAAGACGGCTTCGGGCTCGGTGACGGAAGGACCGTGCGGTACCGGGGACACCGCGGCGCAGTGGGTCGAGGACGGCACGGTCTGACCGGGTCCGAGCGGCGGCGGCCGGTCGGCGGCGGCCGACCCGCGCTGTTCAACCGGTTGCCAAGATCCGGGCATGATGGTCGGGTAGCGTGCGGACGGTGAGGCGGGCGGCGACGGCGGTCGCCGAGGAACAGAAGGCGGCACGACGGATGATCAAGGTTCTGATCGCCGACGACCAGGTGCTGATCCGCGCCGGGATCGCGGCCATCCTGCGCGCCGCGCCCGGGTACGAGGTGGTCGGCGAGGCGTGCGACGGCGCCGAGGCGGTGGCCCTGGCCGAGCGGACCGCGCCGGACGTGATCCTGATGGACATCCGGATGCCGGACACCGACGGGATCACCGCCACCCGCCGGATCCTGGCCGCGCACCGGGAGAACCGGCCGCGGATCCTCATCCTGACCACGTTCGACCTGGACGAGTACGTCTACCAGGCGCTGCGGGCCGGCGCGGACGGGTTCGTGCTGAAGGACACGCCGCCGGAGCGGCTGCTGGCGGCGCTGAAGGCGGTCGCCGACGGGGACACGCTGTTCTCGCCGACGGTCACGCGGCGGCTGGTTCAGGCTTATGTGACGGCCACTGTGGGGGCGGCGGCCGGGGGCGGAGCGGAGGCCGGTCGAGTGCCGGTCGGCGCGGGAGCTGCCGGAGCGGCGGGAGCGGCGGGAGCAGCGGGAGGCGGCGGCGTGGTCGGCGGCGTGGTCGGGATGGCCGGCGGCGTCAGTGCGGCCGGCGGCGTGGGCGGGGTGCCACGCGCCCGGCTGCCCGAAGCCGGAGCGTCCGCCGAGCGCGCCGCGCTGGCTGCCCTCACCGCTCGCGAGACCGACGTCCTGCGCCTGGTCGCGACCGGCTTGTCGAACACGGAGATCGCCGAGAAGCTGGTGGTCAGCGAGGGAACGGTGAAGACGCATCTGAACCGCGCGATGGCGAAGCTGAATCTGTCCAGTCGCGCCCAGGCGGTGGTGCTCGCGTACGAGTCCGGCCTGGTGGTCGCCGGGCAGCCGCAGGGATAGCCACAGAGAGGACGAGCCCATGGGTGCCGCCGCGGCCGGTCTGGTGATCTTCGATCTCGACGGCACGCTGGTCGACAGCGAGCCCAACTACCTGGCCGCCGAGCAGCGGCTGCTCGCCGAGTTCGGCGTCCTCGGCTTCGACGCCCGCGCCAAGCGGCCCTACGTCGGCATGAGCACGACCGAGATGCTCGCCGACCTGACCGTCCGCTACGGCCTCGGCGAGCCGGTGGAACGCCTCGCGGCCCGGAAGGACGAGTACTACATCGACCTCGCCCGCGCCCACACCCCGGTGTTCGAGCCGATGCGGCATTTCGTGGCCGCGCTGTCCGCCCACGGCCTGCCGCTCGCCGTCGCCTCCGGCTCCACGCCGACCGCGATCGACGCGGTGCTCCAGGCGACGACGCTGCGGGGCTACTTCTCGGTGGTGGTCTCCTCGGACGCGGTGAAGCACGGCAAGCCCGCGCCCGACCTGTTCCTGGAAGCGGCCGCGCAGGCCGGAGCGCATCCGGACCACTGCGTCGTGGTGGAGGACTCGCACTATGGCCGCGAGGCGGCGCGGCGCGCCGCCATGCGATGCGTCTTCGTTCCCGGAAACGCCGACCAGCAGCGCAGGCCCGTGAATACGAATACTGAGTTAGTGTTCCAGGAGGGGATGGCCGGCTTCGATCCGGAGCGGGCGCTGGATTGGGTGTTGAGCAGGATTTGGTGAGTCGGTTTGGGGGACTCCATGCATGGATCGGCTGGGCGGCCGGAGCGCGTCGTCGCCGCACTGGGAACACTCTGCCTGGTCACCGCCGTGGTCGCGGCCTGCTCCACGAATTATCCGCCGACCGCCGCGCCGACGAACCGGGTCAGCGGGACGAGCAGCGTCGCCAGCGGTCCCGATTCCACGACCGGTCAAGGATCGCAGAGTTCTTCCACCACCGTGTCGGCCTCCCGCTCCCCGGTGCGCAACCCCTGGCAGACGACGATCCACGCGCCGACCTACAGCGCGCTGGTGAC
This sequence comes from Catenulispora yoronensis, assembly GCF_039531695.1. Classification (NCBI taxonomy): domain Bacteria; kingdom Bacillati; phylum Actinomycetota; class Actinomycetes; order Catenulisporales; family Catenulisporaceae; genus Catenulispora; species Catenulispora yoronensis. The sequence goes on along the minus strand of NZ_BAAAQN010000052.1, from coordinate 62,756 downwards.
GACGACACCCACCACGTCCGTCGCCACGACGAGCCGTCGATCGGCCCTGCCGACGACGCCGAGCACACGGACGCCCCTGCCCACGCAGACCTCGTCGACCACCCGGGTGCCGCCGATCACCCGGACCCCGCCGATCACGCTGACCAGCGGCGGGGGAGTGTTCTCACCCCCGATCATCATCTGTCCGACCCCCTGCGGGCCGGTCGGATAGACCTGTCGGACACGACGGTTCCCGCGAGGCTGAGAACCTCGCGGGAACCGTCGTCAGAGCACTGCTTCTCAGTCCATTACGGGTAGCTCACCACGTTCGACGGTCCGCCGTTCCCGGAGTTCACCGCCGTGCCGGTGCCGTTCACCACCGTGTCGATGCCGCCGGATCCGTTGAGGAACACCGTCAGGAGGTCGTGGAGCGCCACGCCCGGGGTGTTCGGGACCTGGAACGCCATCGCGTTGTGGATGTCGACGCCCTGGCTGAAGTACGAGTAGCTGCCCATTCCGTAGCCCTGGAAAGAGGTCACGGAGTTGGGGATGTAGAAGCTCGGGAAGCCCTTCTGCGTCGAGCCGGCCATCCACGCGGCCTGGCTCGGCACCTCGTACGGATTCTCGTTCTGGAAGAAGATCACCGTGCCCTGCTGGCCGTTCCAGACCGTCTCGTTGGCCTGGAAGTGCTCCACTGCCAGACCGTAGGCGGTGACGCGGTTGCCGTTCACGATCAAGCCGGTCGGGCTCTGGTCCGAGGTCCAGCTCCCACCGCCGGCGCCGTGGTCGGCGCGCCAGATCCAGATGTCGTCGAGCAGCGTGTCGCTGCTGTCGACGATCAGCGGGGTGGCGACCGTGCCGGTGGTCGCGCCGCCGACGCGGAAGAACACGTCGTCCAGGCTGACCGGGTCCGCGCTGTGGTTGGTGCCGGGGGTGGTGCCGACGTGCAGCAGCGACGGGGACGACGTGGTGCCCGCGTCGAAGATCAGGCCGCTGACGGTGACGCCGTTGGCGTCGGCGACGGACATCGTCACGTTGCCGGCCGTGGGGACCAGCGTGGCGAAGCCCAGGCCGATGATCTGGGTGTCGGGCTTGGTGACCGTGATCGTCTTGTTGATCTGGTACACGCCGGGCGTGAACAGCAGGTTGTCACCGGCCGCCAGGGCGGCGTTGATGGTGTCGACGCTGGAGGAGGGCTGGACCACGTAGAACGTGTTCAGCGCCAGCGAGGAGCCCGCGGTCGCGCCGTTGGCCCAGCTCGGGCCGCTGGAGTTGGTGCGCTTCGACGGCACGAACACCCGGTAGCCGCTGGAGTCCTGGTACAGGTACGGGGCCTCCTTCGTCACCGGGCAGGTGCCCAGGGTGGTGTACGGCGGCGGGCCGCCGGTCTGGCCGCTGTTGGCGGCGAAGCTCTGCGCCGGGGCGCCCGGGTCGCCGCAGAACACCTGGTTCCAGACGCCGTTGCTCCAGCCGTCCAGGGCCGTGTCGCGGGTGATGTACTGCTGCTGCGAGCCGTTGGTGACGGTGCCGCCGGTGAACTGCGAGTCGGCGATGAAGCCGCCGCTGGCGTAGCCGGGGCCGCCGACGCAGTAGTCCATCAGGCTCACGTTGCCGTTGAAGTGCACCCGGCGCATCGGCGCGGCCTGCGAGACCGCCCAGAAGTCGTTGCCGGCCTGGCATCCGGTCATGCCCGTGACGTTGACCGTCAGGTTGGTCAGCGACCGCCAGAAGTTGGTGGTCGCGTTGCAGGTGCCGCCGGAGCACTGGTTGTAGGCGTCGACGGTGCCGTTGATGACGACGTCGCCGGGGTTCTGGCCCAGGCCCGCCACGGCGGTGTAGAAGCCGACGGTGAAGATCAGGGGGTTCGCCGCCGAGCCGTAGGTGCCGGGCTGGAACAGCAGTGCGTAGCGGGCGGTGCCGAACTCGTTCGAGACCTGCTGGTCGGAGATCGCGTTCAGCTGGCTCTGGATCGCCGACTGGGCCATCGTCGGGCTGAAGACGATCACGTTGGAGCCCAGGCTGCCGCCGGTGGGGGGCGGCGGCGTGCCGGTTCCGGCTCCGTAGACGGCGAACTCCCACAGGGAGTAGCCGTATCCGGTGTTGCGGGCGGTGCCGTACATGCGGATGTACCGACCGGAGCCGGAGACGGCCAGCGTCTGCGTTCCGCCGGGCCCGGCCGTGGTGCTGTAGACCGACGTCCAGTTCAGGGCGTCGTTCGAGGTCTGGATCTGGAACGCCTTGCCGGAGGCGGTCTCCCAGTTCAGCACGACCTGGCAGATCGACTGGGTGCTGCCCAGGTCGACCTGGATCCACTGCGGGTCGGAGAACTGCGACGACCAGCGGGTGCCGGTGCTGCCGTCCACGGCGGCCGAGGCCGCGTAGGCGGCGCCCTCGGTCGAGGACGCGGTCGCCGGCTTGGTGAGCGCCAGGTTCGTGGTGCCGCAGGTGGCCGCGTCGGCCCGGGACGCGAGCCCCGGGATCAGCAGGCCGGCGACCAACAGGGCGAACGCCGCGACCAAGGCCGCGGGTCTTGTGCGGGAGACAGGAGTCATGGCTCTCCTTACGGTGAGTGTGGGGGTGGCTCCGGGCGCGGAGAGCGCTTCTCTTCCGAGAGAATGTTGCGCCTAGGTTCCCGACTGTCAATACGGAACCGGTTCCGAAACCGGTCACGTCACCGGTTCCGGAACTCGGGGTGACAGCGCCGGCTTTTTTGGGCCGTTTCATCGACGCAGGTCAGAGCCTTGCGTTGTTCCGGAACCGGTACCGGAACCAGTTCCGGAACCGGTTCCCCCTTGACACCGCATGCTCGGGGTTCGACCATCGGGTCTCGGAGAGCGCTCTCAACGCACGGACACGTCGGGGTTACCAACTGTTCGCGTCTCGTATAGGAGAGCCATGAGTTCCATCAGCCGTCGCAGAGCTACGGCTTTGTTCAACGTTCTGGTCGTAGTGCTGGCCGGGTTACTGGTGCCCGCTGTGTCGTCGCGTGCTCACGCGGCTGCCTGCGGCACCACCAACCTGGCCTTGAACCGGCCGGCGACCGCGTCGTCGACCGAGGGTGCCGCCTTCCCGGCGTCGGCCGCGGTCGACGGCAGCACCGGTACCCGTTGGTCGTCGCAGTTCGCGGACCCGCAGTGGGTGCAGATCGACCTGGGCAGTACCCAGTCGATCTGCCAGGTCGTGCTGAACTGGGAGACCGCGTCCGGCAAGGCGTACCAGATCCAGACCTCGAACGACGCCGCCAGCTGGACCAGCGTCTATTCGACCAGCACGGGTCCCGGCGGGACCGAGACGCTGAACGTTTCCGGCTCCGGCCGGTACATCCGGATGTACGGCACCGCCCGCAACACCGGCTACGGCTACTCGCTGTGGGAGTTCGCCGTCTACGGCGGCGGCAACACTCCGCCGCCCCCGACCTGGAACCTGGTCTGGCAGGACGCCTTCGGCGGGGCGGCCGGCACCGCGCCCTCGTCCGCGAACTGGATCGAGGACACCGGCCACAACTCCCCGGGCGGCCCGGCCAACTGGGGCACCGGTGAGGTCGAGGCGGCGTCGTCGTCGACCGCAAACGTTTCCGTGGACGGCAACGGCCACCTGGGCATCACCGCGCTCCGGGACGGCGCCGGCAACTGGACCTCCGGCCGCATCGAGACGCAGCGTTCTGACTTCGCCGCGCCGGCCGGCGGCATGCTGAAGGTCACCGCGACCATCAAGCAGCCCAACGTGCCGAACCCGGCCGGGTACTGGCCCGCGTTCTGGGCCCTGGGCAGCGCCTCCCGGACCGGTGCCGGCACCTGGCCCGCGATCGGCGAGTCCGACATCATGGAGAACGTCAACGGCCACGAGACCAGCTCCTCGGGCCTGCACTGCGGCGTCGCCCCGAACGGTCCCTGCAACGAGTACAGCGGCCGCGGCAGCGGTCTGCGCACCTGCTCCGGCTGTCTGACCGGGTACCACACCTACTCCCAGATCATCGACCGGACCCAGTCCGACGAGCAGATCCGCTTCTCCATCGACGACCAGCTCACCTGGTCGGTCAGCGAGTCCCAGGTCGGCGTCACCACCTGGCAGAACGCCGTGGACCACGGCTTCTTCCTGATCCTGGACCTGGCGGTCGGCGGCTCGTGGCCGAACGCCGACTGCGGCTGCACCTCGCCGACCTCCGCCACCACCTCCGGCGGCACGCTCAGCGTCGGCCCGGTGTCGGTCTACACCTCGAACGGCGCCGTCCCGGCCCCGCTGAACCCGCCGGCTCCGGCCACCGGGGCCAACGTGGTGAAGGTGACGGGCAGCCAGGGCAACTGGCAGCTCAAGGTCAACGGCGCGCCGTACCAGGTCAAGGGCGTCACCTGGGGCCCGGGCAACGCGGCCGGCGACGGCTACCTCGCCGACGCGGCCTCGATGGGCGTCAACACCATCCGCACTTGGGGGACCGATGCCAGCTCGCAGCCGCTGCTGGACGCGGCCGCCGCGCGCGGCCTGAAGGTGATCAACGGCTTCTGGCTGAACCAGGGCGCCGACTACGTCAACGACACGGCGTACAAGACGAACACCCTGAACACCATCAAGCAGTTCGTCACCCAGTACAAGGACCATCCCGGCACCCTGATGTGGGACGTCGGCAACGAGGTCATCCTCACCACGCAGGACCACTACACCGGCGCCGCGATCGAGCAGCAGCGGATCGCCTACGCGCAGTACGTCGAGCAGATCGCCGAGGCCATCCACGCGATCGACCCGAACCACCCGGTCACCTCGACCGACGCCTGGACCGGCGCCTGGCCGTACTACAAGCAGTACACGCCGAGCCTGGACCTGCTCGCGGTCAACTCCTACAACTCGGTCTGCAACGTCAAGCAGGACTGGATCAACGGCGGCTACACCAAGCCGTACATCGTCACCGAGTCCGGCGACGCCGGCGAGTGGGAAGTGCCGAACGACGCCAACGGCGTCCCGACCGAGCCCACCGACCAGCAGCAGCGCGACGGCTACACCTCGGCGTGGAACTGCATCGCCGGGCACCCCGGGGTGTCCTTCGGCGGGACGCTGTTCAACTACGGCGTGGAGAACGACTTCGGCGGCGTCTGGTTCAACCTGCTCACCGGCGGCTGGCGGCGGCTGTCGTACTACTCGGTGAAGCAGGCCTTCACCGGGCAGGCGCAGAGCAACACCCCGCCGGCGATCACCTCGATGACGCTGTCGAACACGGCGAGCGTGCCGGCCGGCGGCCAGTTCACGGTGAACGTCGCCTCGACCAACCCGACCGGCGACACCCTGCGCTACAACCTGGCGCTGACCAGCAAGTACGTGAACAGCGCCACGGCTCTGCAATCCCCGTCCAGCTACACGCAGACCGCTCCGGGCGCCTTCACCGTCACCGCGCCCAAGACGCTGGGCGTCTGGAAGATCTACGTGTACGTCTACGACCAGCACGGCGGCGTCGGCATCCAGTCGGTGTCGTTCAAGGTGGTCGCTCCGCCGGTCAACGGCACGAACGTGGCCTTGAACAAGGCGGTCACCGCCTCCTCGTTCCAGCCCGCGGCCAACGGCCAGACCTTCGTGCCGGGCAACGTCACCGACGGGAACTGGAGCACGCGGTGGGCCAGCGACTGGAGCGACCCGCAGTGGATCCAGGTCGACCTCGGCACGCCGACCGCCTTCAAGCACGTGCAGCTGGGCTGGGAGGCGGCCTACGGCCAGGCCTACCAGATCCAGACCTCCAATGACGGCACCAACTGGACCACGGTCTACAGCACCACGACCGGGGCCGGCGGCGTCGACACCATCGACGTCAACGGCACCGGCCGCTACGTCCGGATGTACGGCACCGCACGGGGGACCACGTTCGGCTACTCGCTGTACGAGTTCGGCGTCTACGCCTGACCCACGGCAGGCCTGACCTGCCCGACCACCCGTCCGGGCCTGGTTTGCCGACCAGGCCCGGACGGCCCGGCTCCACTCCTCGCCTAGGAGAGTCCGATGTCCGATACCAGGCTGCCGCTCCGGCGGCGGCCCCATCTCACCCTGCTGATGGTCCTCACACTGGTCGCCGGGGTTCTGAGCCTCAACCTCGGGGCTGGGACCCGGGCCCGCGCGGCGGCGTGCGGGACGACCAACCTCGCGCTGAACAAGACCGCCACCGCCTCGTCGGTGGAGAGCGCGGCCTGGCCGGCGTCGTCCGCCGTGGACGGCAACACCACCACGACCCGCTGGTCCTCGCAGTTCTCCGATCCGCAGTGGATCCAGATCGACCTGGGCAGCACCCAGTCGATCTGCCAGGTCGTGCTGACCTGGGAGACCGCCTCCGCCAAGGCCTACCAGATCCAGACCTCGGCCGACGGCGCCACCTGGACCGGCGTCTACTCCACCACCACCGGTCCCGGCGGAACGGAGACGCTCGCCGTCTCCGGCTCGGGCCGGTACATCCGCATGTACGGCACCGCCCGCAACACCGGATACGGCTACTCGCTGTTCGAGTTCGCCGTCTACGGCACGGGCACCGGCGGCGGAGGCGGCGGAAGCTGCGCCGACCCGAACATCGGCGCCTTCCAGCAAGTGAAAGCCTCTTCGTACAACGGCGCCAACGCTCCGGCCGCCGCGCTGGATCAGCGTTCGACGACGCGGTGGGAGAGCCAGTACAGCGACCCGCAGTGGCTCCAGGTCGACCTCGGCGGGGCTGGCACGATCTCCTGCGTCGTGCTGAACTGGGAGAACGCCTATGCCACCGCCTACCAGATCCAGACCTCCAACGACCAGGCCACCTGGACCACCATCTACAGCACCACCGCCGGCAAGGGCGGCGTCGAGACGCTGAACGTCTCCGGCTCCGGCCGCTACGTCCGCTTCAACGGCACCGCGCGCGCCACCGGGTACGGATACTCGCTGTGGGAGTTCGAGGTCCACGGCTCGGTGAACACCGCCGCGAACAACCCGCCGCTGCTGTCCGGTCCCACCCGGGCACCGGCGACCACGGGCCAGTTCGCGCTGACCGCGCCGGGCAACAACGCCTTCGTGACGTCCACGCGGCGGCCCACGTTCTCGTGGGCGGCGGTCGGCGGGACCAGCCGCTACCAGCTGTGGCTGAACGTCACCCGCAACGACTACGACTACACCCAGTCGGGCAGCATGCTCGACGTCTACACGAAGGTCGCCGAGACGATCGGCACGAGCTACACGCCGACCTGGGACATCGGCGACCGCTGGACCTACAAGTGGTACGTCACGGCGGTGCCCGCGTCCGGAGCCTCCACGACGTCCGCGATCAACACGTTCAGCCTGTACCTGCCGAACGTCCAGGCCGCGGCCGACGGCGTGTCGATCATCAACGGCGCGCGGGACCTGAACAAGGACGGCGCCATCGAGCCGTACGAGGACTGGCACAACACGGTCACCGTCCGGGTCAACGACCTGCTCTCGCGGATGACTTCGCAGGAGAAGGCCTACCAGATGTTCTACAACGCCCAGGTCTACCCGCTGTCCGGGTGGCTGTTCGGGCCGGCCTCGCCGTCGGACCTGAGCACCATGCAGATCGCGGCGTCCAAGACCCGGCTGGGCATCCCGTTCATCGCGGCGGGCGACACGATCACCGGGTATCAGACCACGTACCCGAACCAGAGCGCGCTCGCGGCGGGCCGCGACTACGCCCTGGACAACAAGCTCGGCGACATGCAGCGGCGCGAGGAACTCGGCGTCGGGGCGCGCGGCACGCTCGGCCCGCTGGCCGAGGTCGGGACCAAGGTGATCTACCCCCGGATCCAGGAGGGCAACGGGGAGAACGCCGACGTCGCGGCCGCCCAGGTGCGCGCGCTGGTCACCGGGCTGCAGGGCGGTCCGGAGCTCAACCCGTCCTCGGTGCTGGTCACGGTGAAGCACTGGCCGGGCGAGGGCGCCGGCGGCGAGGCCGGGATCGTGTACGACGGGACGACGATCAAGTACCACATGATCCCGTGGTACGCGGCGCTGGACGCCGGGACCGGGCAGATCATGACCGGCTACGCGGGCGCCACCTTCCTGGACCCGACCGGGACCGGGGCGGGCAACAGCGCGCCGATCATCAACTACCTGCGCCAGAACCTCGGCTACGGGAACGTCGTCACCACCGACTGGCTGCCGTCGGGCGCGTGGGTCAGCGCGGCGAACGCCGGGGCCGACGTGATGGGCGGCGCCGACCCGGGCGCGGCCGGCTTCTCGATGGACAGCTTCATCGCGAGCGTGCCGGCCAGCCGGATCGACGACGCGGTCCGCAAGATCCTGACCGTGAAGTTCAAGATGGGGCTGTTCGACACGCCCTACGGCGACTCGGTCAACGGCCCCTACCGGTTCCATCAGCCCTCGTACACGGCGCTGGCGAACCAGGCGTCGCGGGAGTCGATGACGCTGCTGAAGAACGACGGCGTGCTGCCGGTGAAGCTCAACGCCGGCGACAACATCGTCGTCACCGGTCCGCGGGCCACCGACGGCAACTCCTGCTGCGTCTGGACCAGCTACTTCCATCCCGAGTACGGCTCGCTGGACTTCCTGGACGCCATCAAGGCCAGGGCGGCCAAATCGGGGGTGAACGTGTACCAGGACACCGGGCCCAGTCCCAAGCTGGCGGTGGTCGCCGTGGGCGAACCCTCTTACACGCACGCCACCGCCTGGCCGAACACCCAGCCCTATCTGCCGCCCGACGAGGTCTCGCTGATCCAGAACTTCCACAACCAGGGCATCCCGGTGGTGGTCCTGCTGGTGCTGCCCAGGCCCTACGTGATCAGCGACTGGAGCGGTATCGCCGACGCGATCGTGGTCACCTACCGCGGCGGCGAGGAGATGGGCCCGGCGGCGGCCAGCCTGCTGTTCGGGGACTACACACCGAGCGGGAAGCTGCCCTGGCAGCTGCCGCGCTCCCTGGACCAGGTCCTGACGGCCGGCGGCGGGGACACCCAGGCCGCCGCGGCCGAGCACTGGGACCTGCCGTACGACCTGGGTGCGACGGCCGCCGAGGTCGCCGACATCCGGGCGCACATCGCGGCCGGGCAGACCGTGCCGACGAACTACGGGAATCCGCTCTATCCCTACGGCGCCGGCCTCCAGGGCTGGCAATAGGAAGGGACGGCTTATGACCGTCATGACAAGACGAAGAGTCAGATTCACGCGCGTCCGGGTTGTGGCGATGCTGGTGGCCCTGCTGGCCAGTCTGCTCGCCGCCGGCCCGCTGCGCGCACCGCGGGCCAACGCGGCCACCAGCGTTCTGCTCTCCCAGGGCAAGACCGCCACGGCGTCCTCCGTGGAGAACGCCACCTTCCCGGCGAGCAACGCCGTGGACGGCAACACCGGGACCCGGTGGTCCTCGGCGTTCGCCGACCCGCAGTGGCTCCAGGTCGACCTGGGCGCCTCGGCGACCATCACGCAGGTGGTGCTGAATTGGGAGGCCGCCTCGGCCAAGGCGTTCCAGATCCAGACCTCGGCCGACGGCGCGACCTGGACGTCCGTCTACTCCACGACGACCGGTCCCGGCGGCACGCAGACCCTGAACGTCTCGGGCACGGGCCGCTACGTCCGGATGTACGGGACGGCCAGGAACACCGCCTACGGCTACTCCCTGTTCGAGTTCCAGGTCTACGGCACCTCGGGTGGTAGCACCGGCACCTGCGCCAACAACGCCGCCCTGAACAAGCCCGCCACCGCGTCCTCGGCCGAGAACGCCACGCTCGGCGCCTCCAACGCGGTCGACGGCAACACCGCCACCCGCTGGTCCTCGCTGTTCGCCGACCCGCAGTGGCTCCAGGTCGACCTGGGCACCTCGCAGGCGATCTGCGGCGTCCAGCTGAACTGGGAGGCCGCCTACGCCAAGGCCTACCAGATCCAGACCTCGAACGACGGCACCACCTGGACCACGGTCTACTCCACGACCACCGGCGCCGGGGGAGTCGAGAACCTGACCCTGACCGGCACCGGCCGCTACGTCCGCGTGTACGGCACCCAGCGCGCGACCGCCTACGGCTACTCCCTGTGGGAGTTCGCGGTCCTGACCGCCGGCTCCACGCCCCCGCCGCCGCCGGACGTCTTCTGGGGCGACACCAGCTCGATCCCGGCCGCCCAGAACGTCATGATGCTGAAGATCCTGAACCGCACCAACGGCAAGTACCCGGACAGCCAGGTGTACTGGAGCTTCAACGGCCAGACCCACTCCATCGCCGACCAGCCCTACTTCGACATGCCGGTCAACAGCTCCGGCCGCATGTACTTCTACCTGGGCTCCCCGACCAGCGCCTACTACGACTTCATCGAGTTCACCATCGGCGCCAACCAGTTCAACGGCAACACCACCCGCGTCGACGCCTTCGGCCTGAAGATCGCCATGCGGCTGCACACCCACGACGGCTACGACGTCCAGGTCGGCGAGAACCAGTCGGTCTTCGCCGAGGACCGCGCGACCACCTTCCAGCGCTTCATCAACGCGGTCCCGCAGCAATTCAAGGTCCTGGCCCAGACCCAGGCCCCCTACCGCATCATCGCCCCCGGCAGCGACCCGAGCTTCCAGCCCGGCGGCGTCAACGCCAACTACTTCACCAGCTACGCCAACTCCGTCGGCGTCAACGAGACCACGCAGTACATCTTCGGCTGCGCGGGCTCCATGGGCGGCAACCCCACCATGTGCGCGGCCCTGAACCGCCACGTGGCGGGCCTGACCAGCAGCCAGCAGGCCGACCCCAGCCAGTACTACCTGGCAGCGCCGGCCAACTACTACGCCAAGTTCTGGCACGACAACGCCATCAACGGCCTGGCGTACGGCTTCCCGTACGACGACGTGGACGGTCAGTCCTCGTACATCTCGCACGCGAACCCGCAGTATCTGCTGATCGCGGTGGGGTGGTGAGACTCCGGTCCACGCGTGAAAGCAGGTAGCACCTGAATGCGAAAGGCCCTCGGCGACATCCGCCGGGGGCCTTTCAGCGCCCTCGATCCCAGCCCTCTGACCTGGGCGGATATCCGTTGATGAGCGAGCGATGTTCGCGCGGTTATCGGGGCCTGCCACTCTTCGAGTGAAGGAGCACCACCAAGCTGGTTCGTTCGCGCAGCCCCCCGCGTGAGCGAATCATCCCGCGTGGGCGGGCCACCCGAGCCGCGTCCGCCCACGCGGACCTCCTCCACAGACCTGATCGCGGATCCACCACGCGGCCTCATCACCCGCGTGGGTGCGCTGCGGGGCGGGCCACTGAGCCGGCCCGCCCCGCTCGGGTGTGTGTTCTGGAGCCTCCGGCCCTACGCAGAGGCCCGACCCCGGCCGAGCAGCGCGCTCACCTCGGCGGCCAGAGCGACCGAGGCCTCGATCTCGACCTTGCGGATGGACACGCTCTCCACCAGGAAGCCGAACGGCATACCGAGCTTGCGGCAGAAGGCGATCAAGTCCTGGGCATTCGCCAAGCAGTGCTGATACGACTCGGCCAACGTGTCCTCCGCGTGGCGCAGGGAGTTCTCCAGCCAGCGCGGGACGTGCACTCCGAGCCACTTCAGGAACGCCAGCGTCTTCACCGAGCCGCACACCGAGAGCGTGAAGACGACGGGCTTCGGTTCCAGCTGCCGCTCACGGCACGCGTAGTAGTAGTCCGAGACCATGCTCTTTGCGGCGTCGGCGCTGTAGACGACCTGCGAGATGAAGTACGCGCATCCCGCCTCCTGCTTGGCGAGCAACCGCAGATGCTCCTCGGGGCGCTCGGTGATGGCGACGCCGCCGAGCAGCAGGTCCGGACGAACCTCGCGGCGCAGATCCTGCGCTTCGGACAGGCGCGTCCGCACCGTCTTGTCCTTCGAGGAAGCACCGACGAAGACACTGAGCACCTGGCCGGTGTCAGAGGTCCGCAGCCAGGTCCGCAGCTCCGCCTCGGTGTACTTGCCGACACACCGGTAGATGACGGCGGGACGATCCCACCCACCGAGGTAGTCCGCGTGGTAGGCGGCCGGATCAATGGTCGGCAGGTACGGGAAAGGCCGCTCCTCCGGATTACGATCGCTCTCGTCATCGATGTCGTATAGCGCCAGACCATCCACATCGAGAACATCCAGCCGCGCCAAAGTGGCCGCGGTGATCTCCCGGATCCGCTCCGGCGCAGTGCTCAGCCGCGGCGGCGTGATCCCGAACAGCAGAATGCCGCTCTCGGCGCCGTCCACGAGCATCCGGCTGGCTGCACTGCTGCTGTTGTTGTTGCTGTCCACGCGGTCCACCATGACGCGGAAGTTAGCAGCTTGGCTACCGGGCGGTGGACATGTGCCACTTTGTGAGATGGGGAGCGGCTTGCCTAGTGTTTGAACAGCACTTCACGCATTAATGCCCTAATGCCTGGTGTCGCTACGCCGCTCAAGCCTTCTCCGCACACTCCACGACCCGCGCCGCAACTCGCCGCTCCGCCTTGCCGCCAAGTCGCCGCGCCGCCAACCGCCGCTTCGCCTCCCGCCGCTTCGCCGAGCGGCTCAGCCTTCCCAGTGCACTTCACCACCCGCGCTGCGCCACTCGCCGCGCTGCCAAGCCGCCGCTTCGCCGAGCCGCTCAAGTCTTCTCGGCGCACTTCACCGCCCGCGCCGCTCAAGTTCTTCGGCGCACTTCACCACCCGAGCCGCCAACCGCCGAGTCGCCGTCCCGCTCTTGCCGCTGCGCCGCCACCTGCCGCTCCGCCGAGCCGCCGCTCCGCTCCGCCCCGCCACCCGCCACTCAAGCCCTCTCCACACACTCCACCACCCGAGCCGCCAACCGCCGCTCCGCATCCTCCAGCCGGTCCCGCGCATGGTCAGCCATCGAACTCGGCAGCTGGTGCTCCACCGCCAACCGCAGTGCCTCGCTCAACGCGTCCCGTGCGGCCTCCAACTCCTCGAAGTACGCGTGGATCCTTCCCTTGATCGCCAGGCCGTTCGACAGCCCTCCGATGTCGCCGACCTTCCGCCGCAGCTCCAGCGACTGGTCCAGCAGCTCCAGCGCCTCGTCCCGGCGTCCCAGCCCGCGCAGCGTGTCCCCGAGGTTGGCCAGGTTCGTCGCCACAGCGGTGGCGTTCCCGCGCTCCTCCAACAGCGTCTGCGCCGTGCGGAGGAAGGACTCCGCCTCCGCGTACTCCTCGCCCATGAGCAGCGCCGTGCCGAACGCCGCTATGAGATACGCGTCCTCGATGTCCCCGTGCACCCGCTCGTAGAGCTCCCACGCGTCGCGCGCGTAGCCCAGCGCCACGTCGTACCGACCCGCCTGCTGGTGCGCCAGCGACAGGTTCATCAGCGTCGACGCCTTCCCGGCCCCGTCGTCGAGCTTCTCCATCGCGACGAGCGTCGCCTCGAACATGACGACCGCCTCCTCGCTCCGGAAGGCCATCCCGTAGCGGATTCCCATCCGGGTCAGCGACCAGGCCTGGCCCAGCAGGTCGTCGTGCGCCTGCGCCGCGTTGAATCCGGTCTGGAGGCATTCGTCCCATTCGCCGGTCCACCAATAGCTCGCGCCGTACGCGAACATCCACACCGCGAGTCGCCACGCGAAATCCGGCCGCGCCGAGACCGCCGCCTCGCGCACCGCCTGCTTGATGTTCGGCAGCTCCTCGACGCACCACCGCCGCGCCTCCTCCGCGTCCCCGAACTCCGGCAACGGTGCCGGCGCCGGTTCGCCGAGCCGCGGCGCCCGGTTCCGGCCGACGCCCGTCAGCAGCCCCGCCTCCTCCATCGTCAGCAGGTACCACCGCATCAGCCGCAGATTCGCCGCCTCCCGCTCCGCCGCGTCTTCCTCCTCCGCCGCTCGCTCCGCGGCGTATTCGCCCAGCAAGTCATGAAGCTGATACCGCAGCGGCTGCGGCGACTGGACGAGATGGGCATCGGCGAGGAACTCCAGCAGCTCCATCGCCTCGTCCACCGACCGGGACAGCAGCGCCGCCGCCGCGTTCGGGGTGAATTCGTGCCCGGGCCACAACCCCAGTAGCCGAAAGGCCCGCGCGGCCTCGCGCTCCAGCAGCCGTTCGCTGTCCCGCAGCGCCAGATAGCTGGTACTGAACGTGCTCTGCAACGCCAGATGCCCGGCGACCAGCGCGGGCAGGCGTCCCCGCACGCCGTCCAGCTGCCGGGCCAGCGTCGACAGCGACCACGCCGGACGGCTCGCCAGCCGCGCCGCGCTGATCCGCAGCGCCAGCGGCAGGCCGCCGCACGCCCGCAGAATCGCCTCCGCGCCCAGCGGATCCTCGATCACCCGGTCGTCGCCGACCAGCGTGCGGAGCAGTTCGCGCTGTCCGTCGGCGTCCAGCGGACGCAGTCCGACGTGCACCGCCCCCGGCAGGTCGGTCAGGGTGCTGCGACTGGTGACCACGACCGCGCACCGGCCGTCCCCGGGCAGCAGCGGCAGCACCTGCTCCGCGTCCCGGGCGTTGTCGATCATCAGCAGTACTCGGCGATCCGCCAGCATCGACCGGAGCAGCGCCGCGCGGTCGCCGAGATGCTCGGGAATCGGCCGCGCCGATCCCGGACGGCCGGGACCGCACAGCGAGGCCACCAATCCGGCCAGCACTTCGTGCGGCTCGCGCGCCGGGGTCTTGCCGAAGCCGTGCAGGTCCACGTAGAGCTGGCCGTCGGGGAACAGCGGCTGGGCTCCCCGGGCCGCGCGCACGGCCAGCGCGGTCTTGCCCACGCCGCCCATCCCGGTGACGGCCACGACGTTGCGTCCGCCCACGCTCACCGCGGCCTTCAGCACCGCGGCGACCGCGCTCAGTTCGTCGTCGCGGCCGGTGAAGTCGGGGTCGTCCGCGGGGAGCTGCGCGGGGGCGGGGAAGAGGTCTGCCGCCGGGTTCCTGGCGGTGTCGCCGTCGCCGGTACCGGCAGCGGGATCAGAGCCCGCACGGGCGTCGTTGTCGTTCGCGGCAGCGGAGCCGGCACCGGTCGCGGCGACAGCGACGACGGCCGCGCCGGCCGCGCTGGCCGCACTCGCGGCGCTGTCGGTGCCGCCGGTGCCGTCGGTCCCATCGGCGCCGGATCGGGCCGACGCGGGGGATGGGAGACGGTCGTCACCCGGCCCCCCGGCACCGTCACCGAGGTCGGCGACGCTCCCGCCCCCGAGCTCGTCCTGCTCCGGCAGCTCGGACAGAATCCGGGCCTGCACCGTGCGAGTCGGCTCGCCGGGCTCGATCCCCAACTCGTCGACCAGCGTCCGCCGCAGCCGCTGATAGACCTCCAGCGCGTCCGCACGCCGCCCGGCCATCGCCAGGCAGCGCATCAAATACGCGTGGAACGCCTCGTTCAACGGGAACTCGCCGACCAGGGCGACCAGCCGCGACGTCAGAGCCTGATACCGCCCGAGCCGGAACTCGGCCTCGACGCTGCCTTCCAGGGCCTGCATCCGCAGCCCGTCGCAGCGCGCCAGGAACGGCGCGTACCAATCGCATTCGGCCAGGTTGGGCAGTCCGTCCAGCGGCGTGCCCCGCCACAGCTCCAACGCCGCCGCGGTCTGCTCGGCGACCCGCGCCCAGTCGCCGCGGTCGCGCGCCGCGTGCGCGGCCAGCAGCCGCTGCTCCAGGACCAGGAAGTCGACCTCGGTGTCCGGGGCCTCCAGGAGGTAGCCGCCCGCGACGGTCCGCAGCCGCGCCGAGCCCTGGGCCTGCAACGTCCGTCGCAGGCTGCTGATCTGGTTGTTGAGGGCCGCGCGGGCCGAGGGCGGGGGCGTGGGCCCCCACAGGTCGCCGATCAGCCGCTCGCGGCTGATCTGGCGGTTCACGGCCGCCAGCAGGCAGCCGAGTAGCGCTTGCTGCATCGGTGGTCCCACCGGTATCCGCGTCCCCGCCGGGTCGCGCACCGTCATGGGTCCCAGCAGCCCGAAGCCGGGAGGATGATCGCGCACGCGGCCACACTATCCGGCCGCACCCCGCGGGACCGGGGATCGACCGGGGACCCCTCCCCGGCCGGAGCCGGGCGCTTTGCCCGCAACCCGGGCAAAGCAGCGGCCGCCCGGCGATCCGGGAGGGGATCGCCGGGCGGCCGCCCGATCACAGGTCGGTGCTACCGGTCGGTCAGTTCACATTCAGCCCGGTGTCGTCGATCACGAAGGACGTCTGCAAGGAGGCGTCCTCGGTGCCGGTGAACTTCACGCTGATGGTCTGGCCGATGTAGCTGTTCAGGGAGAACGAGTGCGACACGTAGCCGCTGGCGGCGTTCAGGTTGCTGTACGTCGCCAGGGTCGCGACCACGGTCCCGGCGGAGTTCAGGACCTGGACGCTCAGCTTGTCGTAGGCCACCGTGGTGGTGGTCTCCGAGGTGTCGATGTGGTCGAAGAAGGTGAAGGTCGCCGCCTTGCAGGTCGACGGGATCGTCACCTTCTGGGCCAGGGTGTCGGTGTGGGTGGTGCCGTAGCCGTCCAGCCACGCCTTCCAGGTGCCGCTGTGCGCGGGCTCGGAGGAACTGCTGTCGATGACGCCGGCGGTGGAGGTCCACGGCGCGGCGCTACCGGTCTCGAAGCCCGGGTTGCCCAGCAGGTTGGCGGCCGTGCAGCCGCCGCTGACCGGGTTCACGGTCCAGCTGAAGGTGGTGGAGCCGGTGGCGGTTCCGGAGGAGGCCGTCACCGTGACGCTGAACGTGCCGGCGGTGGTCGGGGTGCCGGTGATGGCGCCGGAGCTGCTGATCGACAGACCGGCGGGCAGGCCGGTCGCCGAGTAGGTCAGCGCCTTGCCGGCCGAGTCGGACCCGGTGATCTGCAGGGTGCTGATCGCCGTGCCGACGGTCGAGGTCTGGTTCCCGGGGCTGTTGACGGTCACCGTCTCGCTCCCGGTCCCGTTGACCGTGAGGGTGAACGTGGCGGTGTGCGTCGCCGAGGAACCAGTGCCGGTGATGGTCACCGTGTAGGTGCCGGCCGGCGTGGTGCTGGCGGTGGCCAGGGTCAGCGTCGAGGTCGAGCCGGAGGTGACCGACGACGGGCTGAACGAGGCGGTGGCGCCGGCGGGCAGGCCGGACGCCGACAGGTTCACCGTCTGGGCCGAGCCGCTGGTCAAGGTGGTGGACACGGTCGCGGTCAGCGAGCTGCCGGGGTTGACCGAGCCGGAGGTCGGGGAGACCGCGATGGAGAAGTTGTTGGTGGTGGCCGAGCAGGTCGGGTCACCGGACTGGGCCGGCACGCTCACCGCGTCCCAGGCGGCCTTGACCGTGTTGAACTCGGCGCAGGTGGCGTCGAGGTTCTTCGCCGCGGTCAGGGTCCACGTCCGGTACTTCAGGTACGACGACGACGAGGTCTTCATCTGCATCGCGTTGTACATGATCTTCTCGGCGTTCTGCACGCCGATGCCGGTGACCGTGGAGCTGTTGCAGGTCGGGCTGGTCGGCTGGCCGTTGGTCGGGCTGGTGCCCTCCGCGACCAGGTAGAACCAGTGGTTGCCGGGTCCGGCCGAGGAGTGCACCTCACCGCCGGGGATGCTGCTGGAGTAGCAGTTCGGGTCGCCCAGGGCCGAGGGGTTGTACATGTTGCGGATGGGGCCCGAGCCGACCAGGTTGATCTGCTCGCCGACGGTGAAGTCCGGGACGTCGTAGGGCGCCGGCTCGTTGGTGAACCACTCAGTCGCCGCGCCGAAGGTGTCGGCGACGAACTCCTGGGTGCCGTTGCCGGAGATCCCGCCCGGGGTGTGGTCGTCCACGCCGTGGCCCATCTCGTGGGCTATGACGTCGATGGCGGCGATCCACTGGCCCTGCGAGTTGTAGCCGATCTGGACCTGGGAGCCGTCGTAGTAGGCGTTCTCCTCCTGGTCGCCGACGCGGATCGGCCAGGCGCCGCCGTTACCGTCCATGCCGTTGCGGCCGTCCCACTGCGCGAGCATCTTGAACTCGCTCTGCGCGCCGAACAGGGCGTCCACGCAGCCGGTCTCCCGGCTGGTCTTGTCGCTGCTGCCCCAGGTGTCGGTGGACTTGGTGAACGTGGTGTTGTTCGCCGCGTCCTGACAGGGCATGTTGGTGATGTTCGGCGTGGTCATCGAGAAGGAGCTGCCCGAACCCGAGGTGTCGATGTGCACCGGGTTGGGGCCGTTCCACGCCGAGGTGCCGCTGCCGTGCATCACGTGTTCCTGCGTGTGCAGCACGGCGCCGCTCTTGGCGTCGACGTCCACGCTCAGCCGGCTGGGGCCGTCACTGCCCGTGCCGTCGACCGTGGTCTCCCAGGCCAGGGCGGCCGGGCCGGAGCCCAGCGCGTACACGACCAGCTGCGTGCCCTCGACCTTGGACACCGACTTCAGCTGCCCCGAGGCCACCGAGACGGCCTTGTCGCTGCTGAGGGTGGGGGTGGTGGAGATGTTCCCGATGGCGTGGTCCTGCGCCACCGAGTTGTACACGACCTGGCCGGCGCTGTTGGTGACGACGACGAAGTCGCCGCCGACCACCGGCAGGCCCGAATACGTGCGCAGGTACGGCACGTACTGGATGCCGTTCGAGGAGCTGACCTGCTGCCGCTGGAACTGGTCGTTCGCAGTGGCGTACAGGAACGCCGGCCGCCCGGCGACCAGCGCGTCCGCGCTCTGGGCGGCGAGCGTCTGGGCGTTCGGGGTCACCGTCAGCTGCGGGGAGGCCGCTGCCGTCGCGGTGGTCGCGGACAGCGCGGTGATGCTGGCGGCGACGGCGGTACCGGCGGCGAGCCCGACGGCGAGCAGCCGCGGCGTCCTCCGGCGCGGGGTGTGGGGATGTTGCGGTCTCACGAGTTTCCTTTCGCGGGAGTGGTGCGGAAGGGTGCGAGAGCGCGTGCGCCGATGCTTGGTGGCATGGCCCAGCGCAGAACGTCGGGGTTCTGCTTAGAACCGGCTGAGAATGGTCTAAGAACCCTGACGTTCGCTTGGGGAAGGTAATAGGGGACATGCCGGACGTCAACGGTGAACAAAGGGCGAAATCTTTTTAGCCCAGTGACCAGCGACGCAGACCAACCGCTACACGCTGTAGCAGGCCGCTGATATCAGCCTTTCGATGAGAAGGCCCCGACTACCCCCTGTCGCGAAACCGCCCGCAGCCCCCCGAACTCCGCACGCAGGGAGTGGCCGAGACGGTTCCGATGGTGCTAGCCCGCGCCACTGGCATGTTCGCGAATGGCGCTGCCGGGCGTCTGATAGGCGTCAGGGGGTGCTTGAAATCGACCTTGGTGGTGGCGGGGGTTCGGGGTCGGTGGCCGGTCCGGCCGGCTCGGCTCCGGTTTGCGGCGCCGTCGCCGGCGCCATCGCCGTCGCCGGTCAGTCGGTGGTCGGGCGCTCGAGTTCGATCTCGATGGCCAGAACACCCAGCGCTTCTTTCTCCGGCCCGTAGATACGTCGGATGTTGGCGAGCTGTTGTTCACGAGGGCTGTCGGGGTTGACGTTCGCTGGCCCCTCGGCGTCAAGCATCTCCTCGAAGCTCGTGTAGCGGGAAACCCGCTTGACGGTGGTGAGCGCTTCGTCGCGACCGCAGACGAACCGGATGCGGTCGCCCGCGGCGAGTTTCCGCAGGTTCGGATACTGAACACGGACTTCGATGGTCTTTCGGCCGGAGGCGACCAGCTCGAAGTAGCGGCGGAACAGGTTCATCTCGCGGGCGCGCGGGGCGGCGTTGGCGGCGGGTCGGGCGGACATGATCCGGTCGATCTCCTGGGTGGTGTAGGAGCGGTAGAAGTGTTTCGGGTCGGCGAGCATTCGTCCGACGAGATCGACCATGGTGTCGACGTAGGAGTCGGTGTCGCCGGACCAGTCGGTGACGTCCAGCATCCAGGCCGCCGAGCCCGGAGGGGCCGGCAGCCGGCCTTCGCGGATGAGCGATTTGGACAGTTTGGCGCCGGTGTCGGTGAGCACCATCGGGGTGAACACCCGCGGCGGCGGGGCCAGCCCGGGGAGTTGGGCGAACGCCTCGTCGACGAGCTGGCAGCCGAACGCCCAGTCGCCGCCCTTGACCATCACCGACAGCGTGACCGGGTCCCGCATCGCCAAGCGCTCCTTGACCAGGTTCCGATACAGCGTCGCGAGGTCCAGATAGCTGGCGTTGTCGGCCGTGACGGCGATCTCGTACTTGCCGTGGTCGGAGCACACGCACGAGAAGTCGGCGCCGCCGGAGCCGGTCCGCAGCAGCCGGGTGCGCTCGGCTCGCTTCTCCGACCAGCCGCATTCCGGGCACGGCAGGCGCAGGTGCACCTGGCCGTGCGAGGGGGCCAGCGGCCAGCGGATCTGCTCCAGCCGCCCGAGGGTGGCCAGAAACTCGTGGCGGAAGGCGGGGTCGGTCTGCTGGGCGCTGTAGGTCTCGATCTCGTAGTCGACGCCGGTGGCATCGGCCAGCGAGTCGAACATCGCGCGGTAGTACTTGCTGATCAGCGCTTCCACGCCGTCCGCGCCGAGGGCGTGGAAGTAGGTCTGCTGGTAGGCGTGGTGGGTCTCGGGGTCCAGCGCGACGTCGTACGGGGCGTTGTCCAGGGCGCCGAAGCGCACTACGGCGTCGACGTTGAAGGTGCGCTTGGTGGCCTTGGCTAGCAGGAACGCCGCAGTCTGCACCAGGGAGGTGCCCAGATGCGGAGCCCCGTTGATCTGCGTGCCGACACAGAACGCCACCCGGTCCGGGCCCATGGCCTGGAGCCGCGGCCGGACCATGTCGACGGCGCGCAGCATCGCGTTGGCCAGGATGTTGTTGGGGCTGATGATCTCCACTCCGGTCGTGCCGTTCATGAGGGCTCTGCCTCTCGTCAGACGGGCACGGGGATCTGGGCCAGGATGTAGTCGACCCGGCGGCCGGGATCGTCGGCGGGGACGAAGACCGGGCGATAGCCGGCGTCGTAGTAGCCCTGGACGATGAGCTCGTGGACGCGGCGGATCTCCCGCTCCTTGGCCCACACCAGGTCGTCGGCGGACTCGAAGTCGTCCAGCGGATCCAGCACGAACACGGCGTCGTAGCGGTAAGTGCGGGCGGCGTGCTCCAGTTCCGGGTAGGGACCCAGGCCGAAGAACGCGTCCCAGCCGTAGCCGTCGGGAATGCCGCGGTTGTAGAACCACAGGCCGGCGGTGTGGTCGCAGAACTCGGCGACGAAGGCCTCCAGCACGTCCCGCGAGTACGCCTGCCGGTCGCCGACCGCCAGGTGGCGACCGAGGCGGTCGCGGTGCCTGCGGTAGATCTCACGGGCCGGCTCCCCGGCCGTCGCCGGGATGCCGCGGGCGTGCAACCGCTCCAGGACGGCCTCCTTGCCGGCCGACGGGCCGCCGGTGATGACATACCGGCGCGGCGGCGTTGCCGGGTTCAGTAGTTGCTCATGGCTCATCGCGGTCGGTCCTCCTCAGGCGTCAGCAGGCCGCGCGCATCGCGGCCGGCCAGGGATGTGTTCCAGTCGCGGATCAGTTCGGTGCCGCCATCGGCTTCGGCCACGGCCGCCAGGAAGCCGTCCAGTCCGGCTGCCGGATCGAAACAGCTGGTCAGTGTTCTGCATTGGGCAGGGCTCAGCGCCGGGGTCCAACCGGCGAAGCCGGCGATCTGCTCAGCGCCCAGCCCGGTGTCGGCATGGAGCAGGACCAGCCCATAGGCACGTCGGTAGTCCTCGGCGGCGGCCAGTACCGCGGCATGCCGCCAGAGCGTGTATCGCAACGCCGCATCCGTCTCTTCGACGCGCGCGCCCATGCTCACCGTTCGGGCGAGAGCGAGCAGTTCGGCGCGTAGCAGGTACACCGTGCCCCACAGCCGGGCCACGGCCTGCTGATGCTCGGCGGCTTCCCAAGCGAACACATCCTCGGGCAGCGCTAGCGGGGCCGCCGATGGCCGCAGCGCGGGGGCCTCGGCATGCCGCGCGGTGAACTCCTCGGCGTCCCGGCCGAGCTGCCAGGACAGTAGATTGATCACCTTCGGCTCGATGCGTTTACGGAAGTGGTGCACTTCGTAGTCGGCCGCCGTCGCGGCGGCAGCTCTCCGCGCGGTCAAGGTCGCCCCCGATGTCGCTGGCGCGGCGCCGAACAGCAGCCGCGCAGCGTCGGCAAGCTCCCGATTCGCCAGCCGGTCCAGTTGCTCGCGAATCAGTGCGTCGAGCGCCCGGACGCGACTGGCCTGATCGGAGGCGTCCAGCGCGCGTGCCCGTACCCCGGCCAGATCCAGCAGGTTCGGCCCGCATGTGTCGTCCCGGACCGGCAGTCCGGCACGCAGCAGTACACGAACCTCCCCAGCAAGTGCCTCGGTGACAGCCGCCGAAGACGGTGCAGTCGTCATGCCGCTCAGTGTGACAGAGGTGCCCACAAAAAGCCCACACTGTTGCCCACAAGATGCCCAGTGCATGACCCAAGCTGTTCCAAGGTGACCGCGCTGCTGGTGACACCGACCGTGTCATGCCTCAGACACAGATCGCTTGGCCCATCACCGACCCCACCCACTCGCCCACGAACGCCGCGCAATCGGCGGAAGAACCCGCCCGAACACCTGTCCCGCGAAGTGGCCGCCGGCCAGGACCGTGTCGCCGGTTTCGAGTTCGGCCAGCAGCTGTTCCCGCGTGCGGACGCCCTGGTCCGGGTCGTCGTCGAACAGGAAGCTCCAGTGGCTCTCGGCGACCTGGACCTGGCAGTGCATGACGTCGCCCAGGATGATCAGCCGTCTGTCATCCGCGCCGGTCGGGTCGGTGACGACCAGGCTGCTGTGCCCGGGCGTGTGGCCCGGTGTGGACAGGACCTTGACTCCGGGGGCGATCTCCTCGGCGTCGGCGACGAACTCGACGCGCTCGGCCAGCGGTGACTGGACGGCGGCCGGATCGGGGCCGATGATCTCCGCGGTCCCCGACCAGTGCCGCCATTCGGCCTCGGCGACCAGGTGGCGCGCGCTCGCGAAGGTCAGTCCGGTCGGGGTCCGGCCCTCGGGGGCGTTGGGGGCCGGGGCGACGTCGCTGGTCCAGCCGACGTGATCGTGGTGCAGGTGCGTGAAGAAGACGGTGTCGACGTCGCCGGGCGTGAGCCCCTCGGCCGCCAGGCTCGTCAGGAGGTTGCCGCCGCGGAACGAGGCCAGGTCGGGCACGGCGAAGTCGACCGCGCCCAGGCCGAGGTCGACCAGGATCACCCGGCCGCCGCCACGGATCAGGAACGACCCGATGCTGACCGGGAAACGCCCGTCGGCGTCCAGGAACTCGGCATGGGTCGCCCAGCCGTCGGGGCTGCTCGCGGGGAACACCGCCGTCGGGTCGAGCAGGCCGTGGCCGTCGGGCAGGTAGGTGACGGTCGTGGCGCCGATGGTGACCTGGGCGCGAGACGCGGGGTTGACCATGGTTCTCTCCAATAGCTGGTGCACGGCGACCGATCCGTCCGGCCGCCCATGCACTAACTATTGGAGAGTCACTCCCCAACAGGAAGAGGGCACTTATTAGTGCGTTACTCTCTCCCCATGGTGACTCTCGTGGAATCCTCCGGGCTCCCCGCCGACGTCTACAGCGCGAAGTGCCCGACCAGGGTGGTCCTGGACCACATCGCCGGAAAATGGACCATCCTGATCGTGGACGCCCTCCAGGCAGGCACCCTGCGCTACACCGAGCTGAGCCGCCGCATCGAGGGCGTGTCCCAGAAGATGCTCACCCAGACCCTGCGCCAGCTCGAAGCCGACGGCTTCCTGACCCGGACTGTGCATCCGACCATCCCGCCCCGCGTCGAATACACCCTCACCGCGCTCGGGCGCAGCCTGGCCGAGCCGATCGCCGCGCTCCGGGAGTGGACGGAGGCCCACATCAACGAGATCGAGCGGGCGCGCGCCACGGTGGCGTGAGACTGGCCAGGAACACCGCTGCCGCCCCGACCTAGGCCCCCACCCCAGCCCCCACCCCAGCACCCAACCCAACCCCAGTCCCCAACTCGCCACTCAACAGCTCCCCGAACTTCTCAGCGCTCAGCGGCTTGGCGAACAAGTGGCCCTGCGCGAAGTCGCAGCCCAGCTCCCGCAGCCGCCCGTGCTGCTCCGATGTGGCCACGCCCTCCGCGATCACGTGCATGCCCAAGGCGTGCGCCAGCGTCGTCACCGCCACCACGATCGCCTCGTCGCCGCGGTCGCGCGTGAGCCCGTCGACGAACGTGCGGTCGATCTTCAGCGCGTCGACCGGAATGTCGCGCAGGTGGCCCAGCGAGGAGTAGCCGGTGCCGTAGTCGTCCAGGGCGATCATGATGCCCGCGGCCGAGAACGCGGCCAGTGCCGACCGGGCCGCCAGCGACGCCTCGTGCACCGCGGTCTCGGTGACCTCCAGGCATATCTGCCCCGGCGGCACCTCGTGCCGGCTCAGTATGTCGGTGAGCGCCGTGACCAGGTCCGGGTCGTGCGAGAGCTGCCGGTTGGACAGGTTGATCGCCAGCGTCAGCATGTCGGCCTCCGGGTCGCACCCCGGGTCCGCGCGGCAGGCCGCGTTCCAGGCGGCCAGCTGCCGGCAGGCCTCCTCCAGGACCCAGCGCCCGATCGGGACGATCAGGTGCGTCTCCTCGGCGACCTCCAGGAACTCCGCCGGGGCCAACAGCCCCCGGTCCGGATGGCGCCAGCGGATCAGCGCCTCGGCGCCGACCACCTGCCCGACCGACAGGTCCACGATCGGCTGGTAGACCAGTACGAACTCGTCCTGCTCCACGGCGCGCCGCAGGTCCTGCTCCAGGTTCATGCGCTGCACGGCGCGCTCGTGGGTGGCCGGCTCGAAGAAGCGGTAGCCGCCGGACACCGCGCCGCCGGCCTTGGCCTGGTACATCGCGGCGTCCGCGTCCCGCAGCAGGGCGTCCACGGTGGTGGCCGGGCCGTCGGCCAGCGCGATGCCGATGCTGGCCCGCACGTGCATCGCCTGCCCCGCGCACGGGAACGGCAGCAGCAGGCAGTCGATGATCCGCTCGGCGATCGCCGCCGCCTCGGCGTAGCCCTGCACGTCCTCGCACAGCACCACGAACTCGTCGCCGCCGAACCGGGCCACCAGGTCCCCGCGCCGCACCGCCAGCCGCAGCCGGTCGGCCACCGCCACCAGCAGCTCGTCCCCGGCGGCGTGGCCCAGGCTGTCGTTGACCAGCTTGAACCGGTCCAGGTCCAGGAACAGCACCGCCAGCCGCCCGTGCTCGGCCGCCCCGAGCTCGATGGCCTGGCCGATCCGGCTCATCAGCAGCGTCCGATTGGCCAGCCCGGTCAGCGGATCGCGGACCGCCTGCTCCTCCAGCGCCTCCTCGATCCGGCGCCGCTCGGTCAGGTCCCGGCTCACCGCCAGGATGCTGAGCACCGCGCCGTCCTCGTCCACCTCCGGCACGAACCGGGTGTGCAGGTACCGCGGCTCGCCCTTGATCGCGACGCTGAACTCCCGCTCCAGGCCCTGGCCGGTGGCCAGCACCTGCCGCAGCGTCTCCTCCCACGAGCGCAGGAACTCCGGGCTGTAGCCGCGCTCCCGGGCGGTGTGCCCGAGCATGTCCTCCAGCCCCACGCCGGTCAGCTCGGTGGCCACCGGGTTGGCGTAGGTGCAGCGCAGGTCCCGGTCGTACCGGGTCATCAGGTCCGGACTGGACTCGATCAGCGTCGTCAGTTCCCGGCTGACCTGGTCCAGCTCCGCGGTCCGCCGCATCAGCTGGCGCTCGGCGATCTTGCGCGCGGTGATGTCCCGGCTGATGCCGAAGGTGCCGATGATCCGCCCGTCGAAGTCCCGCAGCGGCTGCTTGCTGGCGCTGAGCGTCTCGTCCTGGTCGGTGTGCGGCCGCAGATGCGGCTCCTCCACGTCGTTCACCGCGCGCCCGGTCCGCATGATCATGCGCTCGGTCTCGAACGCCGCCGCGGCGTGCTCGGAGGTGAAGTAGTCCCGGACCGTCTTGCCGATCATCTCCGCCGGGTCGACCCCGGTGAAGGCCGCCGCGGAGTCGCTGACCCGCAGGAACCGGCTGTCGCGGTCCTTGAAGTAGATCATGTCGGCGCAGGCCGACAGCAGGTTGTGCAGACAGATCCGGTCGAGCTCGGCCGGATCCAGGGACTGCGGATCACGCTCGGCCACCGGCCCCTGGTCAGGTTCCCGCCCGCGGTCCCCCGCGCCGGTCTGCCGCCCTGCCGCACTCGTCATCGATGCGTCCTGCTCCCTGCGTCCGAGTGGTTCACGATGGCCCCCGGGATGCGATCTTCATCATATCCGAGCGCACCACCGGTGCTCCTGGGAACGGGTTTACTCGTCGCTGACATGCCCGTCCGGCCGCACCACCAGCAGCCCGGGCGCCCCCCAGCCCTCGGCCAGCGCCCACTGCGGGCCCACCACGCGCTCCGCGACGACGTCGCCCGACCCGCCGCCGACCGCCACCCGCACGAACTCCGGACCCACTCTCCGCAGCAGGTCGTAGAGCTGGACGCGCTCGCCGTCGACCTCCAGCTCCAGATCGGGAACCCGGCGCCCGTCCCCGCCCGGATACCGGACGTCGATCCCGGACAGCCGCCGCGCGTACTCCAGGTTGACCTCCGGATGCCCGCCCAGCAGCGCCTCGAACCGCGCCCGCAGCGCCACCCCGTCCGCACCGGTCGCCGCGACCAGGGCCATCTGCGCGCGCACGTCCTCCAGCACCCGCTCCCCGGCCGGCCGCCGCTCCGCCTCGTACCCGTCCAGCAACCCGTCCCAGGAGAGCCCGTCCCGCTCGGCCCGCACCGCCCCGGCCAACCGCCACGCCAGATTGTGCGCGTCCTGGATCCCCAGATTCATCCCCTGGCCGCCCATCGGGAAATGCACATGCGCGGCATCCCCGGCCAGCAGCACCCGGCCGTCCCGATACCGGTCCGCCTGCTTGGCCGAGTTCCCGATACTGGACACCCGCTCGGCCGCCCCCATGCCGTAGTCGGTCCCGGCCACCCGCACCATCGACTCCCGCACCGCCTCGGCCGTCCACACCGCCGACACGTCGTTCATCACCGCATGATCCACCGTCGACACCACGAACCGGCCGTCCGGCAACGGAATGGCGAAGAACACCCCCCGCTCCCCGGTCTGCATGTACCGCTCCGGCGGCGGCGGATCAGCGAGCTCCACCAACGCCGTCGGACACACCATGCTGTCCACGTTCCCGCTGAACCCGATCCCGGCCCCCTCCCGCACCGCACTGTGCGCCCCATCGCACCCCACCACGAACCGCGCCGCGACCACGCCCTCCACCCCGTCCTCGACCACCCGCACCACCACCCGCCCCGCCTCCTGCTCCAACCCCACCACGCTGCGCCCCCGCAGCACCTCACCCCCGCACCGATTCAGATGCTCCTCCAGCAACTGCTCCGTATGCGCCTGCGGCTGCAACAGCACGAACGGGAACGACGTCGGCAACGCGGTGAAGTCCAACCGACTCGCCCCCATGGCGAAATGCCACGTCGGCAACCGCCGCCCGACCGCCAACAACCCCGCCGCGACCCCCCGCGACTGAAAGATCTCCACCGTCCTCGGATGCACCACGAACCCCCGCGACCACCCCACCCGCTCCCGCCGCGCCTCCACCACCACAACCCGCACCCCGGCAGCACACAACTCGGCCGCCACCCAACACCCGACCGGCCCCGCCCCGACAACCAACACCTCGGCGTCCACGGACGGCCCCATCAACTCCTCCTCGAGCGCAAGTACGAACGATGATAGCCGCCCCACCACGCCCGATACCCCCGACCCACCGCCAATACCGTGCACCACCCCCCACTCCATGATTCGATCAGAACACTGTCCGAACCAACCCACGGCGGCCCCCATGCAAAAACTCTCCCTCGAAGCCCTCTCCCGCCACCACCTCACCCAAGCCACCACCGCCCCCACCGGCCGCAGCTCCGAAACCGTCTACGGCGGCCACGAACACACCCTCCGCCAAACCCTGATCGCCCTCCGCGCCACCACCGAACTCGCCGAACACGCCAGCCCCGGCGAAGCCACCCTCCTGATCCTCCACGGCCGCATCAGACTCCACACCGCCACCGAGAGCTGGGACGGCCTGGCAGGCGACCTCCTGATCCTGCCACCGACCCGCCACAGCGTGGAAGCAGTCGAGGACGCGGCCTTCGTACTGACGGTCGCGAAAAACTAGCAGCACCGAGCCAAAACCAGCCCCCGCAACCGACCGCCGCCACAACCGCCAGCGCCCAAACGCGCCCAGCCCCACCCCGCCGACGGCGGCCGCCCAATCCGGCCACCCACCCCACGGCGACCGCCGACGGCCAGCAGACCCGATCGACATCACAACCGGCTGCCCCGCCACCACTACCGGCGGCGGCCAGCAGGACCGGTCAGCATCACGACTGATCGCCTCGCCACCTCCACAACCGGCGGCCAGCAAAACCGGTCAGCATCGCGACCGGGTGTCCCGCCACTACTGCAACCGGCGGCGGCCAGCAAGACCGCTGGTTATCGCAACCGACTGCCTTGCCACCATCACAACCGGCAGCGGCCAGCAGAACTGATCACCATCACAACTGGCTGCCGGGCCGGCATCATAACCGGCGGCGGCCAGCAGAACGGGTGGTCATCGCGACCGGTCGCCTCGCTTTTTGCCAAAGTTAGGTCTTCGGTTCCGGTCTTTCCGTCGCTTCGGCGGGCGTAGCCAATCGCGCCGCCCAGGCGGTGTCAAGGCTCGCATGAGCTGGGGCACGGCACCCAAAGGGTCGCCTTGATACCGCCTGGGCGGTGTGATTCCTTCAGGCGACGATGCGACGGAAAGACCGGAACCGAAACCGGAACCACAGCGCAAAGCCGCGCCAGCCCGCCCGGCCCCACTCTTTCCAGAGCGAGGCCCTCCCCGGAGGGGCCGCCGGAGGCGCAGTTGACTTTGATCTGGCTTGGCTTGGCTTGGCTTGCTCGACTCGACTCCCCCCACCCCACCCTCACTCAACTCACACCTTCCCCCCACCCCCACCCCGTATAAAGTCTGCCCATGGCGAACGTAGAAATGATCCGCGCCTTCGTAGCACGCGTCCTAGAAGACGGCGGCCTGGTAGAGGGCCGCGCCGAGCCCGACTCCGACGGCGACTTCCAGATCCGGCAAGGCAGTTCCCTGTACTGGGTCTCCCCGGGGCAAGCCGGCGACGAGTCGGGCCTGGTCCAAGTCTTCGGCATCGTCCTTGAGGACGTCCCGCTGTCCCGCAAGCTCCTCATCGCGGTCAACGAGATCAACCGCGACTACCTCTGGGTCCGCTGCTTCTGGCACGAGCGTCGCCTCACCCTCGCGCGCGACCTGGCCGCCGACAGCCTCACCGCCGAGGCGTTGATCGGCGCCTGCGCGCAGATCGGGCACATTGCCGACGAGCAGGACGACAAGTTCAAAGCGTTGATCGGAGCCGGTCGCACCGCCTTCGAGGACGAGCCCGACGACGCGGACTCCGTGGAGGTCTGAGCCGATGACCGCCATATCCGCGATGGCCGCGCTCAGTGGCGAGTTGGCGGACCTGATCGAGGCGGTGATGCCCAGCGTCGTGGCCATCCGTGGGGAGCGCGGCGCCGACGGCTGGACCGCCGGCTCCGGGTTCGTGCTGGACGACGCCTGCCACGTCGTCACCAACAACCACGTCGTCGATCAAGCCGAGGACCTGGTCTGGACGGCCGCGATCCACGGCTATCCGACCCAGCCGATCAAGATCCTGGGCCGCGACCCGCTCACCGACCTCGCCGTCGTCGAGCTGACCGAGCCGCACGAGGCGTGCCTGGAGCTGCGCCGGACCCCGGTCCGGCTCGGCGAGTTCGTGCTGGCGATGGGCAATCCCCTCGGCGACTACCCGGAATCGGTCTCCGTCGGCATCGTCAGCGGTCTGTCCCGGCAGCTCCAGTCGCCGCAGCACGAGCGGCCGCTGCAACAGCTGATCCAGACCGACGCGGCGGTGAACCCCGGCAACTCCGGCGGCCCGCTGGTCGACCTGTCCGGCGGTGTCGTCGGTGTCAACACCATGATTCGCGACGACGCCCAGGGCATGGCCTTCGCCGTCCCGGCCGCGACCGTGGCCCGCATAGTCCCGCAGCTGATCGCCGACGGCCGCGTCACCCGCGCCGCGCTCGGCATCGCGGTCCACGCCCGCGATGTGGACGTCGACGGACGCACCGCGAAGCGCGAGATCGTCACCAAGGTGAAGGCCGCCGACAGCCCGTTCCGGCCCGGCGACGTCCTGCTGAGCCTGGCCGGTCAGGACGTCGACGGCCACGCCGCGCTGTTCGACCTCCTGGACGGTGCGCTCATCGGCAAGGCGACGCCGGTGCAGGTGCAGCGGGACGGCAAGCGAGTGACTTTCGACGTCGTCCCCGCCCGCCTCGTGGACCGCACCTAGCTCCAGGCGGCGCTCCAGAAGGCCGACCTCAGACCTCGACCATCTCCCCGACCGGCAGAATCCCCACCGCGACCTCGGTCAGCATCTCCGGACTCAGAAACCGGGCGAACGACTGCTGACCGAGCTCGCTCAGCATCACCTCGTGGATCTGGATCGCCCGCGCCGGCGCGACCTCCCGCACATAGTCCGCCGCCGCGCCGAGCTGCGTCCACGGTCCGCTGATCGGCACCAGCAGCATCTCCACCGGCGCCGGCGGGACGTGGTACGCGTCGCCGGGATGATAGAGCCGCTCATCGACGTAGTAGCCCACGTTCACAGCCCGCGGAATGTCCCGATGGATCTCCGCGTGCAGCTCGCCGAACACGGCGACATCGAACCCTGCGACTCGAAACGTGTCCCCGGCCCGCACCGCGGTGACCTGTCCCCGCCGCGCCGACCAACGCCCCACCACGGCCTCGGGCCCATAGACCCGCAACTCGGGCCGCTCCTCCAAAGCCTGCGCGATCAACGCCTCGTCGAAGTGGTCGACGTGCTCATGCGTGATCAGCACCGCCTCCGCCTCGACGACCGCCGCCGCGGCGTTCGGAGTGAAGGCGCCCGGATCGATGACGATCCGACCGCCGTCGCCGGTCAGCGAGACGCAGGCATGAGCATGTTTGATGAGTTCCACAGTAAGAACTGTACAGTATCCCCTGTAGAATCTACCCTATGACGGTGTCCCACACCGCCGCTCCCGCCGCCGCCTCCGCTCCCGCCGCCGCCTCCACCGCCACTCCCACCGCCGAAGCCCTCGCCTCCCACCTCCGCTCCGCAGTCAGTGTCCTGGTTCGCACCACCCGCACCGTCGACCGCCTCCCCCCGATCCCGGCCGCCACCCTCGACCTCCTCGACGTCCGCGGCCCCATGACCACCGCCGACCTGGCGGCATCCCGGGGCGTACGGCACCAGACGATGGCCGCGACGGTCAAAGACCTCACCGACGCCGGCTACATCACCGCCGTTCCCGACCCCGCCGACGCGCGCAAGAAGAACCTCACGCTGACTCCATCCGGCAAGAACATGATCGAGACCGACCGTGCCCACCGCGTGGCCGTCCTCGCCACCGCCGTGGAACAGAGCCTTGACACCGACGAACGCCAAGTCCTGGCAACAGCCCTGGCCCTCATAGACCGCCTCGCCGCAGCCATCCCCTCAGTCGTCCCCTCAACAGTGCCCTCAGCCATCCCCGCAGCCATCCCTTCAGCCATCCCCTCAGCAGTGCCCGTGTCCC
Source organism: Catenulispora yoronensis (assembly GCF_039531695.1). Classification (NCBI taxonomy): domain Bacteria; kingdom Bacillati; phylum Actinomycetota; class Actinomycetes; order Catenulisporales; family Catenulisporaceae; genus Catenulispora; species Catenulispora yoronensis. Next base: position 31,333 of record NZ_BAAAQN010000052.1, on the reverse strand, counting down.
CGCCCACCGGTATCGTCCGAAGAGGTCGTGAAAGCCGTGCCCCCCACCCAAGGACGTGACGTGACATGCCGAGCACCACGAACGAGGAAATGGTCCGGGCAAACGGCGTCGACCTGTGCGTCGAGCAGTTCGGCGACCCGGCGCACCCGACGATCCTGCTGGTGCACGGCGCCTCCGCCTCGATGCTGTGGTGGCCTCGTGAGCTGTGCGAACGCCTGGCCGCCGGACGCCGCCACGTCATCCGCTTCGACAACCGCGACACCGGACGCTCCACGACCTTCCCGGTGGGCCGTCCGGGCTACTCGCTCGCCGACCTGGCCGACGACGCGATCGGGATCCTGGACGCCCTCGGCGTCGAGCGCGCCCACCTGATCGGCCGATCGATGGCCGGCGGCATCGTCACGCTGGCCGCGCTCCTGCACCCCGACCGCGTGGACTCCCTCACACTGGTCAGCACCACCACCGGCGGAGCCGGTCTGCCCGGGATGGCGCGGGAGTTCATCGAGTACACGAGCACCCGGCGCCCGAATCCGTCCGACCCCGCCGACGTCGTCGACTTCATCATTGGCCTGATGCGCGTCTACGCCGGCGAGTCGCCGTACTTCGACGAAGCGGCCGAAGCGGCCGTGCGCGCCATCGCCGAGCAGGACCTGACCCGCACCGCCGACATCGCGGCCTGCCTGACCAACCACTTCGCCATCGACCTCAGCGTGCCCGACCGCGCCGCCGGACGCACGGTGGACGTCCCGGTCCTGATCCTGCACGGCGACCTGGACCCGGTCTTCCCGCCCGCCCACGCGCTCGCCACCCAGCAGCACTATCCCGGCTCGCAGCTGGTGATCCTGCCCCGCACCGGCCACGACCTCCCGCCCCAGACCTGGGATGTGGCCGTCCCGGCGATCCTGAACCACACTTCCGGCGGCTGGGAGGCCGAGGCCGAGCGCATCTTCACAGCCGCCTCCGCCGCCGGTGACTCAGCAGGCTGGTTCGAGACGCTCTATAACGCCGGCGCGGAAGGAAGCGTGGAGCTGCCCTGGAGTCGTCGCGAGGCGCACGCGCTGCTCGTCCAATGGGCTACGCAGAACAACGTCTCCGGCGCCGGCCGCACCGCTCTCGTCGTCGGCTGCGGCCTCGGCGCCGACGCCGAGTTCGTCGCAGAACTCGGATTCGACACGACTGCCTTCGACGCGTCGGCGACGGCCGTACGCATCGCCGAGCAACGCTTTCCGGGCACCAAGGTCCACTACCAGCACGCCGACCTGTTCGAACCGCCCGCCGACTGGTCACAGAGCTTTGATCTGGTGGTCGAGATCTTCACCGTCCAGGCCCTGCCCCGGTCCTTGCGGGACCGGGCCATCAGCGCCATCAGCGACTTCGTCGCCCCGGACGGCACGTTGTTCGTCGTCTACGCCATCGAGGACAACGACGACAGCGACAGCGACACCGACACCCCCACCACCGACACACCGCCCTGGCCCCTCACCCGCGCCGAGGTCGAATCCTTCGCCGACGGCGACCTGACCCTGGTCACCCTCGAAAAGGCCGAGTTCCCGGGCCGCCCCGGCGAACACCGCTGGCGCGGCGAGTTCCGCCGCCTCCCCGCCGATTTGCCGCTCTGAAGCTCTGAAACTCAGAAGTTCCGAAGCACCGAAGGGATCATCATCACGCACTCGGAGCCGGCCCACTCTCCGACGTCGACGGCTCCTGACCCGCCATCGGCGCGTACACCTGGATCTGCTCGCCGTCGATGCGCACCGGCAGCCGAGGCAGCGCCGGTAACGGATGGCTGCCGTGCGGACGCGTCAGCGGCGCCCCGGCCAACGTGAACGTCGCCCCGTGGCAGGGGCACGCGAGCTGCTCGCGCGGCGGATCCAGGCGCAGGCGGCAGCCCTGGTGCGTGCAGATCCCCGAAACCGCCTGCACCCGTCCGGACGTCCGGCGCAGGAACCCCGTGACCGCGCCGAGGTCGAACGGCAGCGTCGCCCCCTCCGGCAGGTCCGCGGCGGCCATGACGCTCTGCCAGCGGCCGCTGTCCACGCTCAGTTCGCCCTCGGCCATCCCCGCCGCCGACGCCGGACCGATGACCGCGCGGTCCACCGCGACCGCCGCGGCGACGCTGGTCGCAGTGAGCGCCGTCGCCGCGAGAAACCGGCGGCGGCCCCGGGGGCGGTAGGCGGCCGGGACGGCGACCTCGGCCGCCGGGCGCGGGTCGTCGTGCTGCTCGGCCAGGCGCCGCCGCAGGTCCTCGACGAACGTCTCGCGCGGGCGCTGTGCGTCCGGCACCGCGGCCGCCAGGTCGATCGCGGCGCGCGCGATGGCCAGGTCGTCCTCGGTCGGTGCGAAGTCCTTGGGGCGGCGCCGGCGCAGCAGGCTGTCCACGTAACGGTCGATCGGGCGCTTCATGACGCTTCCCCTTCCTTGTCGAGTCCCGCGGCACGTCGCAGGGCACGGTGTTGCAGCACCTTGGCGTTGGCCACCGTCACCCCGAGCTCGGCGGCGGCCGCCTTGATCGAATAGCCGCGCAGGAAGCGCAGGGTCAGGATGGCCCGCTGCCGTTCCGGCAGCGCGGACAGGATCGCCCCGAGCCGCGCGGTGTTCCGGCCGCTGCGCTCCTCACCACCGGTCTCGCTGAAGTCTTCCAGGTCGAAGGCGTCGACGTCGATCACCGTGACCTGATGCCCCAGGGTGGCCCGCCAATGCGAGGCCAGCACGGTGCGCGCCGTGGCCAGCAAATAGGAGCGGACCTCGCCGACGCTGGCCGTGGTGCGCATCGGCCCCAGCGCGGTCAGGAACACCTGCGAGGTCAGGTCCTCCGCGTCGGGGCGGTTGCCGACCTTGGAGTACATGAGCCGGTAGATGCGCTCGACGTTGTCGGCGTAGATCGCTTCCCAGCCCGGATAAGCGGCCGTCGGTAAGGACTGCGGCGCTCTGGGCTGTGGTGCTCCGGCCTGGCGGTGCGGCGCGGCCTTGCCCGGCGGCGCCGCGTCTCCCGGATCCGCGGGCACGGCGAAAAGGGCCATCCGTGATCGACCTCGCAGGGACGTCTGAGGGAGCCGGCGGGTCCGGACTCACAGACAGATAGCGATCCGGGTTACGCCGGATCGGGTCATGTCGTCGGACCGAAACGAACGGCGAGGGCGAACGGCTCAATCGCGGCCGCCGCGCCCGGCTTCCGACACCGGTCTCAGGCACCAGTCTCCGCGCCCGGCTTCCGAAACTGGCCTCCGACACCGGCCTCCGACACCGACTTCCGACACCCCGAACCAGCCCCCTGTAACCCCTCCAGCTATTCCTCCACAGGGCGCCGGCCGGTGCGCGCATCCCGCACCGGCCGGCGCTTGCTCCCCGGCCCGGTCGTGGTCGGACAGTGGAAAACAGGAGTCGAATCTTATGAATCCGAGAGTCAGCCGAATCCCCGGCCCGCCCGGGCGGCTGCGAGGGTCGGGCCTCGGCGCGGTGGCGCTCGCCACCTTGCTGCTGACGGCCGCGTGCGGCAGTTCGTCCCACCCGGCCGCGGGCAGTGCGTCCACCGGGATCCAGCCCGGCAGCGGGCAGTCGCTGGCCGGGGCGCCCGGGGCGACCGGTACCGCGCCGGCGGCCGGGACGTCCGACAGTTCGTCGATGGCCGGTATGACGATGTCCGCGACCAGCGGCGGGTCCGCCGCTCCCGCGGCTCCGGCGACCGGGAACACGGTGAACATCGCCGGCTTCGCGTTCGCCCCGGCCGCGTTGACGGTGAAGGTCGGGACCACGGTGACCTGGACGAACAAGGACTCCGACGCCCACACCGTGACCAGCCAGGGTTCCGGTGGCCCGTTGCAGTCCAAGGCGCTGGCCGACGGCGAGAGCTTCTCCTACACGTTCACGACGCCGGGCACCTACGCCTACCTCTGCACGATCCATCCCTTCATGACCGCGACCGTGACGGTGACGCCATGACCGACTTCACCCCCGACACTCCACCCGAGATTCCGTCCGACTCTCCTTCCGGCTCTCCATCCGGCACCCCGTCCGCCAACCCACCCGCCAACCCGTCCGACCCCGACGGCATGAGCCGCCGCCAGCTGCTCCGCCACGCCGGCTGGTTCGGCTCGGCCGTCGTCCTCACCGTCGCCGGCGGCGAGGTGATCAGCCACGTCGCGCACGACAAGGACAGCTCGGCCGCCGCCGCGGCCGCCGCGGACGCCAACGCGCTGCGCTTCGTGCAGATCTCCGACAGCCACATCGGCTTCGCCGGCCCGGCCAACACCGACGTCACCGCCTCCTTCGACGGCGCCATCGACCAAGTCAATGCCCTGGGTTTCCGGCCGGACTTCGTCATGCACACCGGCGACCTGACGCACACCTCCACCCCGGCGCAGTTCGACCAGGTGCGGCAGATGCTCGGCGGCCTGCGCACCGGCCGGGTGTTCACCGTCCCCGGCGAGCACGACTCGGTCGGCGACAGCGGCAAGGGCTACCGCCAGGCCTTCGGCGCCAACACCTCCGGCGACGGCTGGTACTCCTTCGACACCCACGGCGTGCACTTCATCGCGCTGGTCAACACCCTGAGTCTGGAGAAGCTCGGCCACCTGGGCAACGACCAGATCGACTTCGTCCGCAAGGACGTCGCGGGCCTGAGCTCGGACACCCCGATCGTCGTGTTCAGCCACATCCCGCTGTTCGCCATGTATCCGGCGTGGGGCTGGAGCACCGACGACGCGTTGCAGGTGCTGAACCTGCTCAAGCGGTTCGGGTCGGTGACCTGCCTCAACGGCCACGTGCACCAGCTGTTCAGCAAGACCGAGGGCAACGTCACCTTCCACTCGGCGACCACCACCGCCTATCCGCTGCCGGCCCCGGGCAAGGCCCCGGCCCCCACGCCGCAGGTGCTGCCGGCCGGACATCTGAAGGAGGCGCTGGGCATCCGCTCGGTCACCTACAAGACCGGTACTTCGGCCTTGGCCATCACGGACCAGAGGCTGGCATGAGAACCAGTACCCTGACCGACCTGATCCTGCGGATCCTGGCTGCCGCCGCGCTGGCCGTCAGCGGCTATATCCACGCCCAGCTCTATGTGGCCGACTACCGCTACATCCACGTCGTCGGCGTCCTGTTCCTCGTGCAGGCCAGCGCCTCGTTCGCGCTCGCGGTCCTGCTGCTGGCCGGGCCGCCGCCGCTGATCCGGCTGGCGGCGGCCGGGGCCGCCGCCGGCGCGCTGGGCGGCTTCCTGGCCTCGCGGACCGTCGGCGTGTTCGGCTTCACCGAGCACGGCTGGGATCCGTCGCCGCAGTCGCTGCTGAGCGTCCTGGTCGAAGTCGCCGTGCTGCTGTTCCTGGCCCCGGCGCTGGCCGCCATGGGCGGCTGGGCCTGGTCGGCGTCTCGCACGCGAGTGCGGGCGGTCCGGGCCTGAGGTGTGGTCCAATCAGTCATGCGCGAATCAGAGCCCGAACTCGCGGCGGAGCTGCTGGTCGACCGGGCGATCCCCGGGATGGCGGCGCTCTCGCCGGATGGTGCGCGGATCGCGTACCTGGTGAGCGAGGCGGCGGCGGATGGCGAACGGCACACCGGCCTGTGGACGGTGCGGACCGACGGCGCGACGCCGCCGACACTGCTGACGCTGCTGGCTGGAAGACTGGTCAGGACCGGAGGTCTGCGCTGGTCCGCCGATGGCCGGTCAGTGTTCTGTCTTTCGGACGGCCGGCTTCTGCGTATCCGGCTTGAACAGCCCGGCTCGGGCGCCGCGGTCGCCGCACCCGAGCCGATCGCGACGCACGAGGGCGGCATCGTCGCCCTCGTGCCGTTCGCGGACGGCCGTCGCCTCGCGCTGATCACCGGCGGCGAACCGGACGCCGGCCGGCTGCGGCGCGCGGGGGAGGGCGACGACGCCTACGTCTGGGGCACTCAGGTGCCTGGCAATCGCCTGTGGATCTTCGATCTCGCCGACGCGTCGTGGACGCCGGTCGCGGCGTTCGACCGCCGACATGTGACCGCCGTAGCGGTGCGTCCTGATGACGCCGCTATTGCGGTAGTCAGTCGGGAGTGCGCGCTGGAGGATCCGGGCGTCTTCACCGGTCGGCTGAACGTGGTGAGTCTTGCTGACACGGCACCCTTCGCCACGGCCGTCGCCCCGGCCCTCGCTCCCGCTCCCGCTCCCGTCCCCGCCCTCGACCTCGGGCCAGTCGGCGTCGACGCGATGGCGCCGGCCTGGTGGCGTGTCGCAGGACGCTGGCACGTCGCCTACATCGCGGCGCCCTTGGGGCGGCCTGTGGGCTACGGCATCTTCGACGTCGACGTCCCCACCGGCCTCTACGCCGACGAACGCAGCAGCTTTCCGCGCCGTCACCACGATCTGACCCCGGGAACCGCGGCCTGCCCGCTGGAACTTGTCCAGACGGACGGCTCCCACCTGCTGGCGCTGTTCGCCGAAGGGCTGGACAGCCTGGTCTACCGGCTCGACGGGAACCTGTCGCTGCGGTGTCTGATCGCCCGCACCGGGCACCTCGAATCGCTGACGGTGAACGCACGCGGCGACACCATCGCCGCGCTGGCGAGCAGCGGAACCCAGCCGGTCGAGGTCCACGCCGGACCGGCTAACGGGCCCTTGCGGCCGCTCACTCGCATGCAGCATGCCTTCGACAGGATCGTGTGGGGCACTCAGCAACGCGTCGTCCACCGCGCGGCGGACGGACTCGAAATCGAAGGCGTCCTGGTGCTGCCTCCGCACACCACCAGCGCCGCCGGCCCTTTTCCCCTGATCACTCTGATCCATGGCGGCCCCTACGCCCGCCACGTCGACGCCGCCGCGTTCCAGGAACAGCCTTGTCCCCAGTGGCTCGCAGCCGCCGGCTACGCCGTCTTCCTCCCCAACCCGCGCGGCAGCCTGGGCCGTGGCCGGGCCTTCGCCCAGACCGTGCTCGGCGCGGTCGGCACCGTCGAGTGGACCGACATCCTGTCCGGCGTCGACGCCCTGATCGCCGACGGCACCGCCGACCCGGACCGCCTCGCCGTCATGGGCTGGGGCCACGGCGGCTACCTCGCCGCCTGGGCCATCACCCAGACCCGGCGCTTCCGGGCGGCGATCATCGGCGCCGGCATCAGCAGCTGGCCGCTCCAAGTGGCCGGCGGCGACCTCGGGACCCGGGACGGTATCCTGGCCGGCGCTTCCGGCTGGGACGAGAACGAGCTGTCCGCGAGGCCGCCGAGCCCGCCGAACTCGCCGATCACCCACGCCTGCCGCATCCGCACCCCGGCGCTTCTCCTGCACGGCGAGGACGACGCGGACGTCCCCCTCAGCCAGTCGCTCTACCTGCACCGGGCCCTCCGCCACTACGGAGTCGACCACGAACTCGTCGTCTATCCGCGCGAGGGCCACGACATCCGGGAACGCGCCCACCAGCTCGACGTGATGCGCCGCTGCGTCGCCTGGCTCGACCGCCGGCTGCCGGTCCGGAATTTCACCGAACAGGCGAGATCGCGGGAACGGGACAATGCTTGAAAGGACGACCACGGCGAAAGGAAGGTGGTCACCGTGGCGACCTTCATGGATGTCCACAAGGGCTTCGTAGGTGTCACCGACGCCCAGCTGAAGGAAGCGCACGCGGCCGACCTCGCCATCGAGGGCGAGGAGGGCGTGCACTTCGAGAAGGCCTGGCTCGACCCGGAGTCGGGCATGGTCTTCTGCCTGTCCACGGGTCCCAGCAAGGAAGCCGTGATGCGGATCCACGAACGCGCCGGGCACCCGGCGAGTGAGGTTTACGAGGTGCCGATCACGGTGTGAGCGGCGGTGTGTGAGCGGCGGTACCCGGCGAACCAGGTGGAACGGTCCCGCTGATTACCCGGCGAACCAGGTGGAACGGTCGCGCTGATCCCGACTCAGGATCCTGACCCAGGGTCTCGGGTCGGGATCAGCGTGTCACCTGGTCCGCGCCTCAGCGGTGGCCTTCAGCTCCGCCAGCCACGCCTCCAGCCCGCCGCCCAACAGCTGCGTCGCCATGTCCACGTTCGCGTCCACCTGCGGGCCGGTGTGCGTCTCCTCGGTGCGGACCAGCACCCCGCCGGGCACCTTCGTGAAGTTCCACACGTGGGTGCCGTTGATCAGCAGGCCGCCGCCGACCGCCGGTCCTGTCCAGCGGATGCAGGAGCCGTGCTTCAGCTGCTGCACGGTCGAGGTGATCGTCAGCGTCGTGGCCGGGCTGACGGGGGTGGCCGGCACGGGGGTCGTCCACCGGAAGCTCGATCCGGCCCGCAGCGCACCCTTGCCGTGGTGATCGAGGCGCTCGGCGGACATGACCGCCGCCTGCCAGGACGGCCAGTTCTCGACGTCGGTCTGGAGCCTCCACACGGTTTCCAGCGGCGCGTGGATCAGGATCTGCGTCTTGTAGCGGACCTTGGCGTTGGGATCCACGCCCTGGCCTCGGCACGTCAGGGAACTGACTGAGCCGGAGGCCGGGTCGACGGAAGCCCGCGCGGGCACAGCGGTCGCGATCCCCATCGCACTCATGACGACGACGGCGACAGCGTGGCGCTTGGCACCGCGAACAACGGACACGGACATGACGACCTCCCGAATAGCTACAGCATCTATCGATAGTTAGAAGCTATAACCGCCCCACCGGCCGGTCAACCCCTCCCGTGATACCTTCTAACTAAATCTTCACGGTGTAGCTCCTCCGCGAGTGAAAGGCGCCCGGCATGCCCAAGCCAACCCCCCAGGCTCCGCGCGAGCGCTACCGCGAACAAATCCGCACCGAGGTCAAAGCCCACGCCTGGAACCAGATCGCGACAGCCGGCGCATCAGCGCTGTCGCTCAACGCGATCGCGAAGCAGATGGGCATGAGCGGCCCCGCGCTGTATCGCTACTACGCCAGCCGCGACGAACTCATCACCGAACTCATCGCCGACGCCTACCGCAGCCTCGCGAACGCCCTCCACCACATCGCCGACAAGAAAGGCGACCTCGCCGCCCTGGCACACGGCGTCCGCACCTGGGGCCTGGAGGACCCCCACCGCTACCTACTGATCTACGGCACCCCGATCCCCGGCTACCACGCACCCCCAACCACCACCGCGATCAGCTCAGAGATCATGAAAACCCTCCTGACCGCCGCCACCGCCACGCCCACCACCCCCGACGAAATCGACGCCCACCTGGCCCACCACCGAGCCTGGGCCGGCGACGACCAGATCCCGACCACAGCCCTCCACAAAGCCCTGACATTCTGGACACGAGTCCACGGCGCCCTATCACTGGAGCTGACCGGCCACCTCGACGGGATGGACTTCGACCCGGGGGAGCTGTTCGCGGCTGAGGTGCGGAGCTTGATGAGCTGAGGGGCTGGCCAGAGACAGTCCCCGAACCGACCAGTCCTCGAACCGAAGCCTGAGCGCCGACCAGGGTCGAAGTCTGAGCGGCTCGAAACTGGCCCTCGAACCGAGCCTGAGCACCGGCCCGAGCCAGCTTTCGAGCCGAGCCAGTCCTCGAACCGAAGCCTGAGCGCCGACCAGGGTCGAAGTCTGAGCGGCTCGAAACTGGCCCTCGAACCGAGCCTGAGCACCGGCCCGAGCCAGCTTTCGAGCCGAGCCAGTCCTCGAACCGAAACCCGAGCGCCGACCAAGGCCGAAAACTGAGCGCCGGCTCGAACCAGCGCCCGGTCCGAAGTCCGAGCACCGATTAGAGCCGAAGTCCGGGCGCCGGCCCGAGACAGTCCCCGAACCGACCGGCCTTCGAGCCGAAACCCGAGCGCCGATCAGGGCCGAAACCCGAGCAGCAGCTCGAACCAGCCCCGAACCGAAGTCCGATCACCAGCCCGAGCCGCTGCCCCGCCCACAGCTCTGCCCCCGCATTTCCGCTCCGCCCTTACAGCTCCTCACCCCTACTCGAAGTCCACCTCCACCAACAAATCCGCCGTCCGCTCCGGCTCGGCCAGCATCGCCGCCACCAAGTGCCGCTGGTCCCAGCGGCCGGCGGCCCAGGCGAGGCCGCGGGCCAGGCCGTCGAAGGTGGTTGTGTGCACTGTTCCGTCGACCACGCGCCAGTCGACCTCGGTTCCGTCGGCCAGGATCAGGTCGTCGTGTTCGACGTAGGTGGGCGGTGCGTCGGGTAGCAGTGCTCTGACTGCTTCCGGGACTTCGCGGACTTCGCCGGGTTCGTCGACGTCGGCCTCTATCACGTCGGAGGCCAGGCGTAGGTCGAGGAGGTGGGCGAGGGCCATTGCGGAGCGTAGGGGGATCGGCAGGTACGGGCGTCCGGCGAGGAGGGGGAGCAGGTCCGGGGCGTCGACCACGACCACGTCCTCCGCGTCCGCGACCACCAGTGCGCCGTCGAGGGTTGCTCGGAGGCGGTCCGGGGGTGCCACGTGGTCGGTCGGTACCTCGGCGAGGGTGCAGTAGAGGTCGGTGAGCTGGGATCTGGTCACCGGGCGGGTCGGGTCCGCGAGGCGGTCGAGCAGTTCGTCGGGGCCGCCCGGGGTGGCCAGGAGTTCGCGGGCTGTCGTCTTGACGCCGATGGCGGTCAGGAACTCGACGTCGTCGGCCAGTGCGGCCAGTGCGGCCGGTTGGTCGAGGGCTTCCAGCGGGTCGTAGAGTCCGGCCAGTGCGCTGTCCTCGCCCATGATCAGGTCCGCCGGGCAGCGGCCGCCCAGTACCGGGTTCTGTCCCAGCCACCAGGCCGTCACCGAGGCGACTTCCATCCGGCCGCCGTCGCCGAGCTCCAGGCGTGCCGGTCGGACCACCGCCTGGCGCAGGGCCGGGGTCCGGGCCAGCAGCTCGATCGCCTGCGGCCACGCGTCGTCGCGGACGGTCTCCAGCCCCACCACCGCCGTCAGGTCGGCCACTACGATCGGCGCGGATTCCGGCGGGCTCACGTCCTCCACGTGCTCGGCCCAGTCGTCGAAGCCGTCGACGTCGTCCAGGCTGGCGCCGGCCTCGGCGTCGAGCGCGTCGGCGTCGAGCATCACATCCGCGTCCTGATACAGCGGGAAGGTGTACGCCACCCCCGCCGCGTACAGCACCTCCGGCCGCCAGCGCCCGAGCCACTCGGCGTCCACGAACCCGTAGACGTCCGCCTCCACCACCCCGGCCAGCGGCGATCCCGGCACCGTCAGCTCCCCGGCGGGGGACAGTCCGCCCTCGGAGTCGGGCAGCAGCAGCGCGCCGAGCCCGAAGCGTTCGCCGGGGCGCGGGTCCGCCGCCTGCACCAGGGTGAGCACGGCCGACGCGACGTCGAGCGGGTCGACGGCGTCGCCGAGCACCACCGGGTCGTCGGCGGCCTCGACCGCGTCGAGCACCGCCGGGTCGGCCAGCATCGCGCGCGGCTCCGCGGGCTGCGCCCCGAGCCGGTCCAGCAGCTTCGTCGCGGTGCCCAGCGCATGCGGGTGGATGATGCGCAGCCCGAGCGGAGCGAGCGCCACCAGCGCCTCGGTGCTGAGCGCGGCGACCGGACGGAGCGTGCCGCGCGCGCCGCGCACGGTGCGTCCGTCGGCCAACGGGATCGGCAACGCGGACAACGCGTCGAAGGCCAGCGGATCGTGACCCGCCACGGTCTCCAACGCCGCGTAGAGCGCGGCCCACCACTCCGGTTCGCGCTCCAGCCCGGCCAGCGCTTCGATGACGTCGGCCAGCCCGAGGCTGCGCACGCCGAGCGTGGACAGCGCGGCCTGGTCCCGCTCGAAGCCGGTCGGAAGCAGCCCGGGGATCACGTCCTCCAGTGCGGCGACCAGGTCCTCGGAGTTGGGGGTGACGACTGCGGCGTCTTTCGGGGTCAGCAGGGCCAGAATCACACCGGCGCCGGTGCCGCCTTCGGCCGCGCCCGCGCTACCGGAAGCGCCTGCGCCTCCGAAAGCGCCCGCGCTCTCCTCGAAAGCAGCACCGTCGGCACCGCTCCCGCTCCCGCCCCCGCTTCCGACCCCGCTCCCACCCCGCTCCGCAGCCACCGCCGCCGCCATAGCGGCAGCCGCCGCAGCCGCCGCGGCGGGCAAAAACGCCGTCCGCGCCAGCTGCCCGACGATCCTCCGCCGCAGCTCGGCGTCCACCGGCCCGTCCGCGATCGGCCCCGGCACCAGCCGCAGCAACCCCGGCGTCTTCGTCGGCCAGTCCCGCACCAGCCCGGTGTAGGCGTCGGCCGCGCGATCCAGCAAGTAGTCGGTCAACGCCCCCGGCGCCAGCCGCCGCCGCGTCGGGTCCAGCGGCAGCGTCGCGATCAGCAACGCGGGCAGCCCCAGCGGCTCGTCGGTCGGCGTCGGGCCGTGGAACACCGCCGCCGTCCCCGGGCGTCGCGGTTCGCCCTCCGCGTTGCACGGCACCGCCCACGTCAACGACCATCGCGGCCGCACCCGCTCCTCCACCGGCCGGTCCGCCAGCAGCTCCGGCGGGATCGCCCCGCTCGCCGAGACCGTGCGCCACACCGACGTCCGCGCGCCGTCGGTGATCGTGCACACGCCGTCCGCGCCGCGCACCGCTGTCAGGGTCCGGACATCCCCGTCGACGTCCACCACGATCTCGCTGAGCGCCGGCAGCGCCAGCAGCAGCGCGTCGTCGAGCCCGGCCAGCAGGTCGCGGACCAGGGTCCGGGCCGCCTCGTCCCGCAGCGGCAGCACGACGGCCGTGTCGAACCCGGCCGGCGGCTCGCCGTCCGCGCCGAACGGCAGCCGCAGCACCGGCATCCGCCCCTCGCGGCGCTGGAGCTGGGTCCGCAGCCCGGAGCTCTGCTCCGCCGCGTGCTCCACCTCCCGCAGCGCTTCCGTGCTGGAGAAGCGGACACCGCCATGGCGCGACAGCACGCTCGGCTCGTCGCAGACCGCCAGCACGGCGGCGAAGCCGACCCCGAACCGTCCCACCGGCACGTCGCCGACGGTGAACGCGTGGGCGCCACCGTCAGGACCGTCACCGTCAGGACCGTCACCGTCCGGACCGCCACCGCCAGGAGCACCACCGGAACCGCCACCGGAACCGCCACCGGAAAGATCCTCGTCGATCTTCGCCGACGCCCGCAGCGTGGACAGCCCGACCACCCCGCCGGCGTCCAGCGGCGCCCCGGTGTTGGCCGCGGTCAGGGTCTGCTTGTCCAGCGTCAGCCGCAGCCGGCCCGGCACGCCGGCCCGCAGTGCGGCGTCGGCCGCGTTCTGGGCCACCTCGACGACCACCCGGTCCCGGTACCCGCCGAGGACCAGGTCCTCCTCCAGGTTGGCGTCCTCGCGGAAGCGCACTGGCGAGGCCACCCAGGCCTCAAGGACCCGCTGCCGGATCGCTGCTGTCTCAAACGGATCGCTCACTCGCGGATTCTAAGGTCCAGGGACCCACACCTCGCGGACGTTTCACCGCGTCCCCTCCACACTGTGACCAATTGTTGACGTCGCGTCCTCCGCGCCGACATGCCACATCGCCGAAGCCGCCAGCTCCGGGCGCTCCCGCAACTCCCGCCCGCCGAACTCCCCGGCCGACCGCCCGGCGACCAGAATCGTCACCCGCTCCGCCACCGAGGCCGCGAACGCCGGGCGCGGAGCCGCCACCAGGATGGTCAGTCCGTGCTCCGGCAGACGTCTGATAAGCGCCGCGATGTCCTGCACGATGAGCGGCGCCAGCCCTTCCGTGGGCTCGTCCAGCAACAGCAATCGCGGCTGCCCCAGCAGCGCCCGCGCGATGGCGAGCATCTGCTGCTCGCCGCCGGACAGCTGCCGTCCGCGATGCCCGGCCCGCTCGCCGAGCCGGGGGAGGAGCTCCTTGACGCTCTCCGGCGTCCACACCTCGGCCTCGCCCCGAGCCCGCCCCGACTGCCCGCCCCCACCGACCCACCCGCCCCGCCGACCGAACCCCCGCCCCCGCCCGAACGCCAACGTCAAATGCTCCTGAACCGTCAACCCCGGAAACACCCGCCGCCCTTGCGGCACCAACCCGATCCCCGCCCGGGCCCGTCGATGCGCCGCCAGCCGCGTCACGTCGACACCGCCCACCGACACCCGTCCGCCCGACACCGGAACCAGTCCGGCCACGGTCTGGATCAACGTCGTCTTCCCGGCGCCGTTGTGCCCGACCACCGCGTGGATCGAGCCGGCCGGGATCTCCAGGTCGATCCCGTGCAGCACAGTCCCGCCGTCGTATCCCGCTGTCAGTGACCCCAGGCTCAGCATCAGACCGACTCGCTCTCACCCAGATACGCAGCCCGCACCGCGGCATCGGCGGTGATCTCCGCCGGAGTCCCCGTCGCCAGCAACCGCCCGTCGTGCAGCACCGTCACCGTGTCCGCGATCGCCGAGACGAACGCGAAGTCGTGCTCGACCACCACCACCGTGACGGTCGCCGGCAACGCCCGCAGCGCCGCCAGCAACTGCTCCACCCCGTGCTCGGTCAGCCCCGCCGCCGGCTCGTCGAGCAGCAGCACGCGCGGATCCGCCGCCAACGCCATCGCGATGTCCAGCATCCGCCGCTCGCCGTGCGACAGCGCTCCGGCCGGCCGCTCGGCGAGCCTGGCGATGCCCACCGTTTCCAAGTGGCTCCCGCACCGCGCCGACAGCGCTCTGTACCGGCGCCGCCGCCACACGCCCGACAGTCCCGCGTGCGGCCACGCCGCCAAGGCCACGTTGTCCGCCACCGACAGCGAACTCCACACCGTCGGCTGCTGAAAAGTCCGTGCGATCCCCAGCCGGGACCGCTTCGCACGCGTCGTGCGGGTGACGTCGCGGCCGTCGTAACGGATCCGCCCCGAGCTCGGCCGCAGCTCGCCGGAGATCAGATTGAGCAGCGTCGTCTTCCCGGCGCCGTTGGGACCGATCACCGCGTGGCGACCGCCGGCCGCGAACGCCAGGTCCAGATCGCTCACCGCGACCGTCGCCCCGAACGCCTTCGTCAGGCCGCTGACTTCGATCGCGCCCGCTCCGTCCAGGTCCGTCATGCCGCGCCCTTTCCCCGGCCGGGCAGCCGGATCCGCAGCCCCGCGACCCCGTCGGGCAGCGCGTAGACCGCGATGATGAACATCAGCCCGAGCAGCAGCGGACCGTGGCCGGGGAACGGCCCCGACAGCCAGTCCCGCGTCGCCACGATGAGGCCGGCGCCGAGCAGCGCCCCCAGCGGCGACGTCGCGCCGCCCAGCACCACCGCCAACAGCACCAGCGCCGAGGTGGCGAAGCCGCCGTCGGCCGGCGAGACGTACTGGTTGACCGTGCACATCAACACTCCGCCGTAGCCCGCCAAGGCCCCGGCACCCGTGTACGCCAGCCACCGGTACCGCGCCACCGGATGCCCGGCCGAGCGCATCCGCGCCTCGTGGTCCCGGGCCGCCACCAGCAGCTTGCCGACCGGTGAGGCCAGCACGCGCCAGGTCAGCGCGACGACGGCCGCCGTCGCGGCCAGCACGTACCAGTAGATGTCGCTGTCGGAACCCAGCGCCCGCACCCCGGGCACCGGCCGGACCGGCGGGATCCCGTACATCCCGTCCGTGCCGCCGGTCAGCGACCGCCACTGGCCGGCCACGGCGACCGCCAGCTCGCCGATGGCCAGCGTCGTCATCAGGAACGCCACACCCCGCGTCCGCGTCGCCACCAGACCCGTGACGGCCGCGAACCCGGCCGCGGCGGCCGTGCCGCAGAGCAGCTGCACGACCCCGAGGTCGTGGCCGTGCTGACCCATGATCCCGGCGGTGTAGGCGCCGACCAGGAACGGCGCGGCCTGGCCCATGGTCGGCAGTCCGGCGTAGCCCGCCAGAACACTGACACTCACCGCCAGGACGCCCAGCGCCAACGCCTTCGACAACAGCCCGATGCCGTAGCCGTCGAGCGTCGACGGCGCCAGCAGAAGCAGAACACTGAGGACCGTGATCGGGCCGGCGGCGCGCAGCCACGGCCGGGACCGGAAGACAGCGGCCACCGACTCGCTCGCCGCCGTCATGCCTGGGCCTCCCCGGGCGCGCCGACGCCGAGGTCCGAGCCCCGGAACGTCCGCCCGACCAGCGCCACCGCCATCAGCCCGAACAGCAGATACGGGGCCCAGTCCGACGAGATCGACACCCCGAGCGTCTCGATCTCGCCCACCGCGATCGCCGCCAGGAACGCCCCGGACACCGATCCGGGCCGCCCCAGCACGATCACCACCATCGACAACATCAGAACCTTGTCGGCGGTGTCCGGACCCGGTCCGATGATCGGCGCGCCCAGGCCGCCGGCCAAACCGGCCAGCGCTCCGGCGGCCCCGCACAGCGCCGCGTGCACGCGCCACGGCGCGTAGCCCATCGCCCCGACCATCTCCCGGTCGTCGGCGGTGGCCCGCAGCAGCGCCCCGGCGCGGGTCCGGCCCAGGACGTAGGTCCCGGACAGGGCCAGCACCGCGGCCACCACGATGAACATCAGCCGGTAGGTCGGATATACGTGCCCGAAGAAGTGCACGGTGCCGTTCACCGAGTCCGGCACCACCACGGGATGCTCGTCCCCGCCGTACACCGTGCTCAGGATGTCCCCGCCGACCAGCGCCAAGCCGAACGTCAGCAGGGCCTGGGGCAGATGGCCCCGGCCGGCCAGCGGCAGCGTTCCGGCGGCGAGCACTCCGCCGCCGACCGTGCCGCCGGCCGTCGCGACCACCAGGCCCAGCAGCGCCGACGGCCACGAGCCGTCGGACACCGTGGCGGCCAGGTACCCGCCGAGCGCGAACAGGGTGCCGTGGGCGATGTTCAGCACGCCGCCGATCCCGAACAGCAGCGTCAGCCCCGCGGCCGCGACGAACAGCAGCAGCCCGTAGGCCACCCCGTCCACCGCGGGCACGAGGTGCGCGTTGAGCGTGTCCATGACACCCTTTCGCAGCGTTCTTTCTTCGTGTGCTGTTTCGAGCTCCGGAGCCGGAGCGCCGGAGCGCCGGAGAACCGTGATCCGGAGATCCGGAGATCCGGAGATCCGGAGAACCGTGATCCGGAGCGCCGGAGCCGACCGCTCAGCTGCCGAGCGTCGCCAGATCGCCGATCTTCACGTTGGCCAGCGCGGTGCCGTCCATCTCGACCTTGCGCAGGTACCACTTCTGCACCGGCACGTGGGTGTCCGGCGACAGCTGCCAGGTGCCGCGCGGGCTGTCGATCTGGCCCAGCGCCTTGATCGCCTCGTTCACCTTCTGCGGGGTCGGGTCCGGTCCGGCCTTGGCGATCGCCTGGTCCAGCACCGACGCCGCGTCCCAGCTGTACATGGCGGTGGCCGGCGGCTGCTCGCCGGCGTGCGCCTGCGTCCACGCCGAGACGAACTCCCGGTTCGCGGCGCTGGAGATGTCCGGCGAGTAGTTCATCGAGGTGATGATGCCGTCCGCCGAGCTGCCCTCGGCCTTGAGCGCGCCGCCCTCGGTGATGAAGCCCGCCGCGTACAGCGGCACGTCCTTGGCGTCCGACTGCGCCCAGTTCTTCACGAACGCGATGGCCGAG
Source organism: Catenulispora yoronensis (assembly GCF_039531695.1). NCBI lineage: Bacteria > Bacillati > Actinomycetota > Actinomycetes > Catenulisporales > Catenulisporaceae > Catenulispora > Catenulispora yoronensis. Next base: position 13,968 of record NZ_BAAAQN010000052.1, on the reverse strand, counting down.
GAACCGGTGTAGAAGCAGTAGATCGCCTTGGCGCCGGTGGCCTTGACCTTGGACAGGAACGGTGTGAAGTCCTGCGTCGCCGGGAACGGCGTGAAGGTCGCCTTGCCGCCGTCGTTGGCCAGCTTGCCGCCGGCCTTGGTGAAGGACTCGGTGAAGCCGCGGATCTGGTCCCAGCCGCCCTGGTAGTCCGGGCCGAACACGTAGACCGGGCCGCCGGCGTTCTGCGCCAGGTACGGGCCCATCGCGCCGCCCGGGTCGGTGGACATGAAGCTCATCGTCCACAGGTGCGAGGCGTCCTTGACGGTGGGCCGGCCGCCGGTGTTGACCACCGGCACCCCGGCCGCCGTCGCCAGCGGCACCACGGCGTTGATGGTCGGGGTGGCCACGATGCCGGCGATCGCCAGCACCTTGTCCTCCTTGAGCATCTTGTTCGCCACCGGTACCGCCGCCGCGCCGCCGTCGCCCTCGTCGCCCACGTCCAGATTGACCGTGTGTCCGCCGAGTTGGTTGTTGTGCGTGGCCAGGTACAGCTTGAATCCGTTGAGGTGGTCCGGGCCCAGGGCCTTGTTGCTGCCCGACAGCGCGGTGATCAGACCGATGGTGATAGGGGAGTCGCTCTTGGCGGCGGCGGCGGTCTTGCCGGACTTGCCGCTGCTGCATCCGGCGGCCGCGAGCGCGGTGGCCGCACCCAGCGCCACAACGACGCGCAGGCGCGCGGAAACGCGGGACGAGAACAACACAGTCTCCTTATGAAGGGTGAAACTGACGATCCGGCACGGACCGGCCCGACGGCCGGGCGGCCGCGGTCCGCGGCGGGGCGGAGGTGGTGCGTGTGGGGGGCTTCAGGGGCGGGCGTAGGCCGCGTCGGAATTCATCCGCAGCTGGGTGACGGCGTGCTCGACGAGCGTGACCAGCACCCGCTTGCTGGACTCCCGGCGCCGCGCGTCGCACATCAGCAGCGGGACGGACTCCCGCAGCGACAGCGCGTCGCGCAGCTCCTCGTGGCCGTGCACCGGGGCGCCGTCGAACTGGTTGATCGCGACGACGTGGGGGATCGCGCGGTGTTCGAAGAAGTCGACGGCCGCGAAGGCGTCGTCCAGCCGCCGGACGTCGGCCAGCACCACGGCGCCGATCGCGCCGCGGCTCAGCTCGTCCCAGAAGAACCAGAACCGCTCCTGGCCCGGCGCGCCGAACAGATACAGGATCAGGTCGCGGGCCAGCGTGATCCGGCCGAAGTCCATCGCCACCGTGGTCGCGGTCTTGCCCGGGGTGGCGGCCAGGTCGTCGACGCCCACCCCGGCGGCCGTCATCTCGGCCTCGGTGGTCAGCGGCTTGATCTCCGAGACCGAGGCCACCAGCGTGGTCTTGCCGACGCCGAAGCCGCCCGCGACGACGATCTTCGCCGCAGTGGCCTGCTGCGCGCCGGTCACCGTCCGCCGCCCGGCGCCTCGCGGGCCAGCATCCGCGAGCGGGCCATCGGCGTGAGCGAGGAGCCGACCTGGTTGATCAGCTCGGCCATGGTGTAGGAGACCTGGCCGATGTCGCACTCGCGCCGGGCGTAGACCAGCAGCGAGGCGCCGTCGCTGACCGACATCGAGAACAGGAACCCGTTCTGCAGCTCGGTCAGGTTGCTCTGCACCGGCGCGGCGTTCAGCAGCCGGGCCGCGCCGGCCAGCAGCCCGACCAGCCCGGAGGCCACCGCGGCCAGCTGGTCGGCCTGCTCCTCGGCGAGGTCGGCGCTGGCGGCCACGACCAGCCCGTCGGCCGACACCGCCAGCGCGTGCACGATGCCCGGGACCCGCAGCGCGAAGTCGTTGAGCAGCCAGTCCAGGTTGTCGGTCGGGCCGGTGGAGTTGAGCGACATTTAATAGGTCCCCGTGTTCGATGTCGGACTGTAAGGAATCTGCGAAGCCCCGCCGGGCGCGGTGCGCCCCCCGATCCCGCGGGCGTAGGCGACCATGGAGGCCGAGACCCGCGACGGATCCCGCTCCGTCGGAACCGCGTCGGCCTCCGTCAGCTCGGCCAGCGCCTCGACCGGCAGCCGGTCCAACGGCACCCGCTTGGGCAACCCGTGCGCGGTGCGCAGCTTCACCGGCGGCCGGGTCGGCCCCGACGGCGCCGCGGGCATCGCGTGCGCCGACGGCGGCACCGGCGGCAACGGCGCCGGCGGCTGCGGCGACGGGATCGACGGTTGCGCGACCGGCGTGGCTGAGGAGGCTGTGTAGCCCGGTGCCATGGCGGGTTGCGCCCAGGACGGTGCGGGCGGAGCGGGATAGGCCGGCTGGTGCTGCTGCCAGGACTCGGCGGGTTCGGTCGCCGGCGCGGACGGTCGGGTCCAAGTCGGCTGGTCGGACGCAGCGGCCGGATGCGGCTGCCACGAGGGTGTGGACCAGCTTTGCGCCGGTTGGTTCTGGGCCGACTGGTTCTGGGCCGACTGGTTCTGGGCCGCGTTGGACTGCCCGCTCGCGTCGCGAGTGCGCATCGAGCCCCGCAGCCAGGGGCTGAGCGGCTGTCCCGCCTGTCCGTCCGGAGCGCCCGAAGCCGTCGGCCCCGGGTTCGGCGGCACGTCGAACGCCCGGGCCCGGATCGGCGCCGGCGGATAGGTGTCGTTCGGGTAGCCAGTGTTCTGATACGCGCCGTTCGCCTCCGGCGTCTGGAGCGGCGCGGCGAGCGGATTCTGGTCGAAGTCCGGCATGGCGTACTGCCCCGAGGCGCCGCCCATCGTCGGCATCGTGATCGGCGCGACCCCCGGCTGCGGGCGTCCGGCGTGCCGGGGGTAGCCGTCGTCGCCGGCGAAGCCCGCGCCCGACCCGGCTCCCGCTCCCGAACCGGCTCCCGCGTCCTCCGGCGCCGCGCCGGTGCGCCGCCGCCGTCCGCCCGTGGTTCCCGAGACCCCCGTGGCGCCGGCGACTCCGGCCGCCGCCGCGGCGGCCGCCCGGATCCCGGCGTTCGGCCGGGCGTTCTCGCCGCCGGGCCGTCCCATGCCGGCGGCCAGCGACTCGATCGCCGCGACCGGCGAGGACTGCGCCCGCTCGGGCATGCCCGGGGCCCAGTAGAGGTTCGGCGGGAGTACGAGTTCCGCGATGGTGCCGTGCTGCGGATGCGGCCGCAGCTCCACCGCCAGCCCGTACCACGCGGCCAGCTGCCCGACCACGGTCAGGCCCATCGCCTGCACCGAGACCGCGTCCAGCCGGGTCGGCGCGGTGAGCCGGGCGTTCAGCTCCGAGCGGCGCACCGCCGTCATGCCGATGCCGCGGTCGGTGATCTGGATGATGGTCCGGTCGGCCAGCGCGCGCACGTCGACCAGCACCCGGGACTCCGGCGGGGAGAACGTCGTGGCGTTGTCGAGCAGCTCCGCGCACAGGTGCACCAGGTGGTCGACCACGGTCGGGGCGACGATCACGCTCGAGTCGACGTTCACCAGGTCCACCCGCGAATAGCGCTCGATCCGGCCCGAGGCCGCGCGGATCACGTCGATCAGCGGCACGCCCTCGTCGCGGACCCGGGCCGTGCCCTCGCCGCCGAGCACCAGCAGGCTCTCGTTGTTCCGGGTCATCCGCGCCGCCAGGTGGTCCAGCACGAACAGCCGCGCCAGCCGGTCCGGGTCCTGCTCGTCCCGCTCGGCCTTGTCCAGCTCCAGGGTCAGGGCGCCGGTCAGGCGCTCGCCGCGGCGGGCCAGGGCGATGAAGGCGGCGCCGACGCCGGCCCGCAGCAGCACCTGCTCGGCGGCGGTGCGGATGGCCTCGTGCCGTACGGCGTTGAAGGCCCGCGCCACGGCGGCGATCTCGTCGTCGCCGGCCACCGGCAGCCCGCCGCCGGCCTGGTCGGCGAACTCCTCGGGGCTCTGCGCGGTCAGCGATCCGCTGCCGCGCAGCGCCTCCACCGCGGCCGGCAGGTCCTCGAAGGCCAGGGTGTGCGCGCCCTCCCGCAGCCGTCGCAGGCCCCTGATGATGGGACGGCCCAGCCGCAGGCTGACCATCAGCGCCAGCAGCATCGTCCCGGCCACCGCCGCGGCCTCCACGCCGGCCAGCTCCCGCTGGTGCGTGCGGTCCTGCGCGATCAGCGCGAGCGTGGCGACGTCCATGTCCTTGCGCACGGCGTCCAGCCGGTCCAGCCGCGCATCGACCGAGGTGGTCCAGTCGGCCGGGCTCAGCAGCACCTTGGTGCCCACCGGCGTCTGCGCGACCTGGTCCTCCAGCTTGGCCGCGGCGGCCATCTCCGCACCGCCCAGCGCCTGGTCCGGCCGGCCGCGCCAGTCCGGCGGCGCCTGCGCCGCGAACGCCTCCATCGCCCCGGTGTACCCGGTGCGGCCGATGATCAGGTCCTGCGCGGCCGAGGCGGTCTGCACCGGGGCCCCGGCGATCCGCAGGACGTCGGCCTCCTCCTCGCTGAGCGACTCCCGCGCCTGGCTCAGGCTCGACGTGGCGCGCAGCATGTCCTGCGCGGCCGACCCGGCCCCGGACTTCTGGGCGACGTCGTGGAAGGACAGCAGGTCGGCGATGACGATGTGGTACTGGAAGTCGGCCGCCGACAGCGGTTGCGGCGAACCGCCGCGCACCAGGTCCCGCAGCTTGTCAATGGCCTGCAACTCGCCGTCGATCCGCCCCAGCAGCGCCCGGCTCTCCGCGGGCAGCCACGGCAGCTTCCCGATCCGCTGCCGGTACACCGCGGCCGCGGCCTGGGTCCTGGTGATCTGCGCGGACAGCCCGGCGGCGTCCGGCGCGGCCGACGAGGTCAGGTAGAGCGCGACCTGCGTCCGCTCGTCCTGCAGCTCGCAGACCAGGTCGGCGGCCGCGGCCCCGGCGTTCATCAGGGTGTAGAGATGCCCGGTCTCGATCGCCCCCGAGGTCGAGGTGACCAGAGCCAGCGCACCGAACCCGGAGACCGCGCACAGCGGGACGGCGACCAGGATGCCGAGCTTCTGGGTGATTCTCACAGGTGGCCCTCTGGATCCGCGCTGACCGGCGCCTCAAGTAATGGCGAGCTGTGCCGTGGTGCATTGGGGAGTGGTGCGACCGTGCGATCAAAGCAATCAAAGCTCTGTCAAGGGACGACCCGACGACGCCGAAACAGGGAGCTGCTTTGTTCGAGCGAGAGGCATGCTAGCGGAAACCCATTGCTTTGAGACAGCCTGGGTGTCCGACTGATCACGCTGCGCGTGCGCCGGGAGTGCGGATCACCTGCGCGTCGACGCGCGAGAGAAGCCGGAATAATTCGTCATGAGGCCCGCCCGAAGGACCGGTTGGACGCGCGCTCAGGGACGCTCGGCCCACCGGGCGGCGAGCAGGGCGAGATTCGTGACGCGCTCCGGATCCGAGGCGCCGTCCCGGGCGAGGATCTCGGCCCGGTTGGCGAACGTGACCGCGTCGGCCGCCCGCACCTGCGACCATCCGGCGGCGAGCAGCGCCATGGTCCCCAGGAAGTCTCTGGGGTGGGGCCGCACGGGAACCATCTCCTCCGCTTCGGTGAGGTATCCGGTGACGAAACCGGGTGCGAAGCCCGCGATCTGTCGAGCGAGGCGGGCGAGCCCGTGCGCCCGGAGCGGATGCTCGGGAAACAGCCGGACAATGTATTCGGCCAGGTTGAGGTCCCTCGGAACGACGACGCGGATGATCCGCGGCAGCGCGGTGCCGATGAGATGGACGGCTCGCGTCACCGGTCGGCCTCGCTCGACCTGCTCCAAGGTCGCGGCCGCCGCGTCGGCAAGGGCCTCCGTGCGCCGGTGCGGGGCGATGACAGCGGCGATGCCGATCAGCGCCGCCACCTTGGCGTCGCTCTCGGCGATGCTGTTCGCCAGCCGCTCGGCACGCTCCGGATCAGTGACGGCGATGGCCGTCGCCACATTGGACATGGCCCAAGAACGACTGCCTGTACTGGGCATCGAGCGCAACAGACGCTCGCCGCGGTCCGGATCGGTGATGGCCGCCGCCGTCGCCCTGGCATCGATCGCCAGCCCGAACTCGTGCTCGTTGTTGCTGTCGGTGACCACACGACTGGTCAGTCGGATGGCCGCCGCCGCGAGGGCTTGGGATTCGCGCGGGCGAGCAGTGGCCATGAGCACCGCCGCGCGGGCCATCGTCTGGTACTTGACGGGGTGGCGGTCGGCAATCAGGTCGATCAACTCGATGGCGCGCAGCTGGTCGATATCGGCCAGGGCCAGGGCCATCGGCGCCAGCACTTTCACTCGTTCGGCCTCGTTGGCCGCCAGCTCCACCAGGATCCGGGCCTTGGCCGGGTCGGCGGCGGTGAGGACCTCCGCGACATTGGACAAGGTGCGTTGCCGGTCCGCCGGGCTCTCCATCTCGCGAAGCGTCTGGAGACACTCGTCGACCAGGCCGTCGACCCGCTCGCTCGGCAGGAGTGCCGCACGCGACGTGGTCCGCTGTCCATGGCCGGGCGACGCGACCGCCCCCGGCCGCAGCGCCCGGTTCGCCACGAACGGGAAGTGCGCGACCGTATCCGTCCCCCGCTGGTTCGGGAGCGGCAGTTTCGCCACTTGCAGCCGACGTTTCAACTCCGGGAACAACACCTCGAACGACAGCTTCGTCGGCTTCCCGGGAAGCCCTTCCCGCATCAGCCCGACGAGCGTGTCAGTGAACGAAGTACACGCGTGCTCCTGGAGTTCCCCGCGCGGAACGTGCGCGACGTTGTTCCCCATCGTGGCGGTCAGCGTGTAGATGCCCCTGACGTCCGTCAGGTTGGCCAACAGCGTGGACTCGGTGCCGGACAGCGCCTCGATCGCGCGGCCCGCGAAACAGCAGTCGAGGATGGTGATCCGGACGCCGGCCGGACTGGCCTGGAGGCATTCGGCCACTGACTCCCACGGCAGCGAGGTGTTCCGCAGGCGGTCCGGCCGGGTGCCGCGCACGGTCAGGCAGAGTTCGCCGCGGCGGGTCAGGTCGCCGTGGCCGACGTAGTAGAGCAGCAGGACCTCGGTGGTGGCCTCGGCGAGGTCCTCGATGTCGACCAGCAGTTCGCTCGCCGGGGCCCGGGAGTCCAGGACCGTGATCTTGTCCGGCCAGTCGCACAGCTCGGCGTCCTCCAGCACCTGGCGCATCGCGGCGACGCTGTTGCCGGCCGCGCGCAGGGGGAGGTAACTCTCGTGCTGGTAGTCCGGGACGCCGATCAGGATCGCGTGCCGGCGTACCGACTCGGTGACCTCGATCGTCATCGCCGGGGTTCGTCACCGTTCCCGTCGCCGGTGCTGCTGTCGCCGGTGGTCCCGCCGCCAATGCTCCCGCCGTCACCGTTCTTGGTGCCGGGGCTCAGCAGCAGCCGTTCCAGCAGCGGTCCGACCTCGTCGACCGTCGCCAGCTCCAGCACCACGACCCGGTCGTCGGCCTCGATCCGCAGCTTCGCCTTCGACCGCCGGGTCAGCAGCCACGTGGTCAGCGACGACGCCAGGACCGCCCCCGCGCCGCCGGGACTGACCGCGACCGACAGCAGCTCGACCGCGCCGCCCATCTCCTCCGGGCCGATCGGCTTGCGGACCGCCTTCACCCGGCCCCGGAAGGCGTCCTCGTTCGCCAGCCACTGATCCAGTGAGCCGATGTCCTCCAGCGCGCCCTCGTCCACGAAGATGCGTGCTTCCACCCGATCGCTCCCGTTCTGCTCCTCGACGTCCTCGCCATGCCCGCGCCAGGGTTCTGATTCAGTCGGCCCGGCCATGCGATCCTACTTTCACCGAACCGGCTTTCCGAGGAGGTCGCATGGACCGGGGCGAGATCGACGCCTTGTTGCCCGCCGCCGAAGCGGGGGACTTCTCCGCCATGGACGAGATCGCCCGTCTGCTGTACGAGCGCGGCGACCACGAGGGGGCCCAGCACTGGCTCCAGGTCGCGGTCCAGGCCGGCGACCGGGGCGCCATGACCAGGCTGGGCCGCCTGCACGAGGAGCAGGACGAACTCGCCCTCGCCGAGCGCTTCTACCGGATGGCGCGCGAGCGCAACGACCCGGCCGCGATGTGGGCCACCGGCCGCCTGGCCCGGGAGCGCGGCGACGAGGACCTGGCGCTGCGCTGGTTCCGCGAGGCCGCCGAAGCCGGGGACCAGCAGGCCCGGCTGGACCTCACGAGGTGGCTCATGGACCGGGGTGAGGTCCAGGAAGCAGAACACTGGGCGTGCGCGGCGGGGGAGGGGAGCGACCCGCGCGGGGTCTTTCTCGCCGGTACCGTCCTGGAAGAACTCGGCAAGGCGGACGATGCCGTGGCCCTGTATCGCAAAGCCGCCGACGCGGGCCATTTCCTCGCGATCGGCAAGATGCTGGCGGTCTCGGTCGAGCGCGGCGACCACGCGGCGGCCGACCGTTACAGGGCGCTGATGTCGCAGACCGAGGAGCAGTGCCCCGAGCAACAACCGGCCGAGGAATCGGCCAACCATATCGGCCACGGCGCCCAGGACTGAACCGAACCGAGCCTCTTTACACTGATTCTCTCCCTTTCGAGCAGCCTTCCCGCACCGGAAGCTCGAACGTGCGGGGATACCTCCCAGTGACACGGCCAGAAATCGTTATTCGCCAGCAGCTCGGCAACCAATCGCCTACTCTCCGTTGTCTTGCCACATCATCGGCGGTGGACGTGATGGCGCCTCACCGCGGCGAAGAGGATTCTCCATGGCTGAGCACGGGGCGTTGACGCTTGTGAAAGACCTGCTTCCGCACGATTCCTTCCCCGACGTCGATCTGCCGCGGCCGATCGTGATCCTGCTGGGTCCGCGCGGCAGCGGGCGCACGCACAGCCTCGGCGTCCTCGCCGAGACGCTGGGCCCGGATATCGTCCACACCCGCGTCGATCTGGCGGCCGTCGGCGACGCCGGGCCGCTCGCCGTCGCGCTGGCGGTCGTGCGCGGCCTGACCACCTCGTGGCCGCATCGGCGGCAGGCGCGGTTCCGGCGCTTCGAGATGGTCGAACTGGCGCTCACCGCCGATCTGGACGGCGTCCTCACCGGCGCGCGGGCGGGCGCGATGCGCGGCAGGTTCTGGAAGATGGCCGGGGCCTCCGCCGACGTCGCCGTGTCCCGCCTGCTCCGCGGCGCGGCCAAGAGCCCTGACGAGGCCCGGCGGCTGGCGACGGCCGTCCAGCGCGTCGCCCCGACCGGGTTCACCGCCGCGACCCGCGCCGCCGCCGTCCGCGCGGCCGGGGCCGGCCTGAACCTGAACCAGCGCCTCGCCTGGCACGCGGCGTTGAACTGGATCAAGACAATCAGCCTCCTGAGCGGCACGGACTCCTTCGGCCGCCTGCTGCAACTGGCGAAACTCCCGCCCGCGGACCAGGAGACCGTCGCGATGGCGGCGCTGGCCGAGGACCTGCGCGAGAACCACACCCGGCTGGCCTCGGCCGACCGCGTCGGCTGCCAGTGGTGCCACCACGACTATCAGAACCACCCACGCCGCCTCGGCCACCACTGGGTGCTGCTGGCCGACAACGCCGACAGCGCGGCCGGGATCCGGTTCCTGCAGACCCTGCACGGCCTGCGCAGCGCCGCCGTCCGGGACGCCAAACCCTTCCCGCTGCTGGTGATCGGCACCGCCGGCAGCTGGCTGCCGGCCGACGTCACCGGCCCCTGGCGCCCGCTGTGCCAGACCGACCCGGGCTACGGCGCCCCGGTGCCGACCTGCGCGACCGCCCGCGAGGCCTGGAGAGACCACGGCAGACCCGGCTACCTGCCGGTCCGCCTCGATCCGGCGCGTCACGAGGAGATGGCGGCGCTGGCGACCGCCGCGAAGGCGGTGGCGGCATGAGCGCGGGCATCGAGGACTTCGTCGCCCAGTGCGCGGCCGGGCTCCCGCAAGCCGTCACCCTGCTGGCCCGGACCGTGGTCGAGGCCGAGCCGGGGCGGCGGGACTGCGTCACCGTCCCCACGCCGGACCTGGAGGCGCTGCTCACCGGGCTCCTGTCCGGCGTCCTGGGCCCGTCGGGCAGCCTCGGCGGCGCGATCACCCTGGACGAACTCGTCACCGCCAGCGCCGAGGTGCGCGCGCCGTGGCTGATCAGCACCACCGGCCGCAGCGGCATGGCTGGGCCCACGACGACCCGGGTCCTGGAGGGGATGCGCGGGAACCTGTGGGGCATGGCGCCGGCCGAGGTGGCGCCGACGATCGAGCCGTTCGTGCCGGCCGCCCCGGCCCTGCATCCGTTCCTGGCCGCCGCCCTGACCGGCCTGCTGGCGCGGCGGGACGGGGCGGGGGCGTCGGGCGGGGCCGGCGGCCTGCCGACGTACGAGGACCGCTACAGCAGGCTGCTCAACGCCACCACGGCCGCCGACAAGCAGCTGCCGCCGGAGGACCAGCACCCGGAGCGGCTCGCCTACTGCCAATTGGCCCTGGGCAACGTGAAGAACGCCGCGCGGATCCTGAACGATCAGTTCAACGTCAACACCGTGACCACCTCGCAGTGGATCCGCATGGTGTGCCTCGCGGCGCAGGCGCCCTGCCCGACCCCGCGCGAGATCGGCACGGCGCGGGCGTTCGCCGACTGCGTGCAGCCGTCGGATCTGGGCACGGTCGGCGACGAGGAGCGTTCGGTGACCCGGCTGCTCGCGGCGCTGTGGCTGGCCGGCGACATCTGGACGGTGCCGCGCCCGGTGCCGGGCGGCGGCCTGCCGGGCCGCGACGAGCGCCTGCCGTGGATCCCGGACGCGGTCCTGGCCGAGCTGGTCCGCCAGGAGGTCGGGTTCCTGTTCGGCCGTTCGGCGCGCGGCGACCGCGAGGACCTGCAACGCTTCGGGCGCCTGTTCGAGCACGAGAAGCCGACCGCGCCGGCCGGGCAGGCCGGCGGGCCGTCGGCGTCCGGCTGGTGGCGCCGCCGCCGGCGCTGGCAGCAGGCTGCGATCGGCACGTCGGCGTTCGCGCTCGTCGCGGCCGGCGTGGCCGTGCCGATCGCGCTGCGGACGCCGTGCGGGGAGGGGCTGCGGTACAACGGGGACGCGAAGGCGTGCGTGGGGGTGGACATCGACTCCGGGGAGTTCGTCAGCCATGATCCGCTGGCGCCCTTGGAACAGTGGCTCAAAAAGGACAACCAGGATCTGGACGACACCGTCGCCAAGGAGAACGCCTCGCGGCGCCCTGAAGATCAGGTGTACACCGTCTCGCTGGTCTTCTTGCAGGAGATGACGCCGAACGACTCGACCAGCCTGACGTTCGCAGGGGTCCGGCACGCCGTGGAGGGGGCGATCGCTCAGACGGAGCTGGCCAACGCCGACGCGGCGGACCACCACAGCCGGATCCGGTACCGGCTCCTGCTCGCCAATTTCGGAACCCATGCCGACGGGGAGCAGGACGCCGTCGCCGAGATCCGCGCCGCCGCCAAGGCTCAGCGCATCGCCGCCGTCGTCGGCATCGGCCAGTCCTCGAAGAATGCCAAGGCGGCGATCCGGCAGCTCGCCGACGGCCCCGGCGACCACTTCACGGTCGTCGGTTCGGACATCACGGACGACGCGATCGGGATGACGGACGCGGGAACGGCGATCAACGGCTTCTACCGGGTGGTCGGCACCAACTCCCAAGAAGCGGACGCGGTCCGGCAGTACCTTCAGACGAGCAAGCTGCCGCACTCCAGAGCCGTGCTGTTCGAGGACACGAACCAGAACGACGCCTACGTCACGTCCCTCGGCGTGGCCTTCGGCCAGTTGAAGCCCGCCGAGACCATGACCTACGAGGGCAACGACGAGTATCCGAAGCGCGTGGAGTCGTTGCTGGAGGGACACCAGCAGTCCTACTGCGGGGTCCCGTCGGACATCACGTATTTCGCCGGCCGAGGCACCGCGCTCAGAAGCCTTCTCAATGTATTGAAAACCGACAGCTGCCACCGGGGCGACGTCGCGACGATCGTCACCGGGGACGACGGCACCAATCTGATCGACCCGGCCACGGCCCTGCCGTACGGCGCGTTCAATTACCGGATCGCCGTCACCGCCCTCGCCGCCGAGGACATCGGGACCAGTCTCGGTGCCGCGCCCGCGGCCACGCTCAAACGCCTCCGCGACCAGTTCGCCGCCGACCGCGTCGGCGCCGCCGGCATGTTCACCGGCAGCGATTTCCAGGACGGCCTGGCCATCGTCTCCGCCGACGCGGTCGGTGTCCTGTCGTTCGCCGTCGCCAAGACGAACTCGCTTCAGGACCAGGCCCATGACGATCCCGGCTCGATCGGCGCCGACCTGAGCAGTGTTGACTGCGGCACTCCCTATGCCGGCGCCAGCGGCTACATCGCCTTCGATCCGACCACCCACAACCCCGTCAACAAAGCGATGCCCATAGTCTTCGTCCATCGCGACGGTTCCGCCGAGTGGTCCAAGGAGGTCGCGTGGCCGCTGGGCAAGGCGACTGATTTCGAGGGCGGGCACGGCTGTCCGTGAGGCGCGGCCGCCGCCCGGCCGGCTCGCTACCTCGCTGCCCTGCTACCCCGCCTCTCCGTTCCGCGCCGGCAGTGCCCCGATCGTCAGCAGGATGTTCGCGAAGTGCCGCTGGTCCCCGGTCGCGACCGTGGCGTCCAGCGCCGGGTCCAGACAGGCGGCGTAGAATGCCTGCCGGCCCAGCATCCGCAACGGGGTCTGCCGCTCCAGGTGCTTGCGGTAGTCCGCCTCCAGGGTCACCGCGGTGCCGTCGTCGGGCTCCATCATGGCGGCGGCCTCGATCGGCACCGCCGAGGACACCACCTCCAGCACCTGCTCGACCGTCACCAGGCCCGGGCGCAGGTTCAGGTGGATCACCCGGGCCCGGGCGTGGCTGTTGGTGCGGTGGGCGTAGTTGGCATCGGCTATCAGGATTCTGCTGCCGTGGCCGGCGCCGGCCAGGACCTCCAGCAGGGGTGGGTGGATCAGCGGATAGCGCAGCATGGCGGGGTCTTCCTGCTCGGGTCCGGCGGAGGAGCGGGGCGGCGCGGCGCGGAGGCGGAGGCTGTGCCGGCGCGCGGCGTCGGAGGCGCGGGGTCGGAGGCGCGGTCAGGTGCGGACCCGCCGGGTGGTGAGCCAGCGCTGGGCCACCACGACCAGCAGCAGGAACCCGCCGCTGACCACCGACTGGTAGTTGCTGTCCAGGCTGCCGATCTGGTTGATGATGTTCTGGATGACGTTGCGCAGCAGCACGCCGACCAGCGTCCCCAGCACCGTGCCCGCGCCGCCGACCAGCAGCGTGCCGCCGATCACCACGGCGGCGATGGCGTCGAGCTCCGTGCCCACGCCGATCACCGTGACGCCGGACTGCACGTACGCGGCGGTCATCGCCCCGGCGAACCCGGCCAGCGCGCCGGACAGGGCGTAGACGACGACCTTGTCGCGCACCACCGGCAGGCCCATCAGCCGGGCCGAGGACTCCGAGCCGCCGATGGCGAACAGCGCCTGGCCGAAGCGGGTGCGGCGGAGCACCAGGGCCCCGACGGCGAACAGCGCCGCCGTGAACCACACCGGGTGCCCGACGCCGAGCCAGGTGCCGCGGCCCAGGTTGAGGAACACCGAGTGGTCGGCGATGTGATACGTCTCCGACCCCTCGTGGGTGATCGCCAGCAGCAGGCCGCGGGCGAACAGCATCCCGGCCAGGGTGACGATGAACGGCGCCATCCCGGTCCGCGCGATGATCAGCCCCTGGACCAGGCCGATCGCCGTGCACGCCGCCAGCGGCAGCAGCAGCGCGCCGAAGAAGCCGCCGCGTGCCCCGTACGCGGCCAGCACCCCGCCGAGGGCGTAGACCGAGCCGACCGAAAGGTCGATGCCGCCGGTGATGATGACGAAGGTCATGCCCAGCGCGATCACCGCCAGGAACGAGCTCTGCAACGCCAGGTCGCGCAGGTTGTCGCCGGTCCCGAAGTGCGGGTAGGCGAACCACGCGTAGGCGCTGAGCAGCACCAGCACGACGGCCGCGCCTTGCCGCTGGAGCACCGAGGCGGCCAGCAGGCGGCGGGTCTCGCGGGCGCGGGCGCGGGCCCGGCGGCCGCCGCTGCCGTCGCCGGTCCCGCCCGCCCCGCCGGTCCCGGCCACC